>JBHHUV010000061.1:0-10625 GCA_046754005.1 Phycisphaerae bacterium
TTGGTCGGCGGCACGAAGACTCCACTGATCGCCGTGCTGACACTTCCAACGGCGAGTGTCGCCAGGCCACTCGGCGGTGAGGCGGCCCCCGCGTTCACCGTCATGGTCGCTTGTGTTCCACCGTCCGCCTTGCTGGAAGACGTCGTAATGGTCAATGTCGGCGATGGATTCCCGGCTGCATCGACCGCGTCCAAGTCGTAGGTTGCCACCGGAATAGCGACCGCATCGGTGAGGTTTGCAGTCGCCGAAGTCGGGGGCATATCTGCCACGTTGGTCACGGTGACCGTTGCCGGAATCGGCATCCCACTGGAGTGAACGACATGGGCATAGAAGTTGCCGGCACCGTCCGAGAGCATGGGCGTGACACCGATGTTGTCTCCGCTCAATTCAAGCATGGACGCGCTGCTCGACTTGGCCCATACGTCGATGTGAGTGGCGGTCGCGTTCCGCCTGTATGTGGCCCGAGTAATCTCGGCGCCGAATCTCGATGCTCCCTTCATCAGTACGCTAAAGAGATCCGTCTCGATGCAGTCCGTCACGGAAGCAGGATCGGGGCCTTGGGTGGGATCGGGGTTTCCGGCCGCATCCTTGCACAGCCACGGGCTTGTCGCATCGGCGATGTTGGGGCCCTCGATGCGGAAGACGTTTGTTCCGAACGGGCTCCCGCTGATCGTACCGTCTGCGCACGGGTTTCCCAGAAAGCCATCAAGGGGCGCGTCCGATACCAGGAAAGACCCGAAGTTGCCCACGAGACCTGAAAGGTCTCCGCCGAGATTCTGTTTCCAGAGGAAAATGTCGTTGCTGAGATTGATTCCCCTTGGACCCAAGCCATCCGAATCGACGATGACTTCGCCGTAGGGGTGGATGATCTTGTACGCGGCCCCTCCCATGGCGTTGTCGATCCGGACTCGAAGGCGTGAGAAGACGATCTGTTCGCCGTCTTGTACGGTCCCCAGCCCATCAAACGCGGCCTCCAGGGCGAGAACCAAAAGCGCACGACCACCCCCATTGGTGTCCATGAGGGCGACGGTCTGCATATAGAAGGCCTCCTCCGTAAAATTGTCGGGGAAAGAGAGCGGCAAAGTCCCGTCGGGTATGTCCAGCAATGGGTCGAGGCAGACCGGGCAGGCAGCCAGCGGATCGGCCGGGGCCAGCGGGTCGGGTATCACGGTCGTGTCGAAGCACACTTCCGCAATGATTCCGTTCGCGTCCTCGGCCCAGATCGGGAAGCCGTATACCGGATCAACAGGACCGAATCGGGCCAACGGTGTTGTATCCTGAAGAGTGAAGGTCTGCGCTTGAGCCATGGAAACACAGCCCAGGACCAACAGTCCTACAATAGACAGTTGAAACAGTTTCGATTTCATCGTACCAAACCTCCTAAAAAATGGGTCCAAGATTTCGTGAATGGGCGGCTCGCGTCCACTCCTTGCCGATCGGTTCAAATCACTCCACGTTTACACAATCACTATTTCCTCAAGTCGTCGATTCTCCATCATGAGACCGTATATCTGAACATGAGGAGTCGCCCATAGACCCACTCAGATTGGGATAAAACAAAATTCTCCGAGGAAGAGATTTCGCTCGGATGCGTCGGTCTGTTCCAGCAAAAAGAGCACCCGAGCTCCCTGCCAATATCACTAGCCGGACTGGATATCGAGGCCGCCCCTGCGCCCCGCAATGACCGATAGCCTGATTCACATCGACGCGCGTGATAACAGCAGATGATCGAGAGAAATGACAAATACTTGAATATGCGGAAATGCTGATCATCTCAATCATCCGGGGCTCGATTGAAGCGCTCCTCGAATGGTCCCAGTGTTCATGCCGCTGTCGCACCATCCATGGCGGTTGCTACAGTCACATTGAGGGATTGCCCGAGAGTTGCATTGGGTGACCTTGAGACTCCAGGGCCGGAATCTCGTAATCATCCTCCATCACACGCCGGCCCATTCTATGTCCGATATCGTGGTTCAACCCAAGGCAGGATGAAGCCACGAGGATCGACTGTCGTCACCTTCGAAGAGGTGTTGCGAGTTGGAGTAAGAGTGAGCAGGTACACATGGGTTATCGGATCATCCGGTGCAAGTCAGGGTTGTGCGATTTAGATTTTTCAGCACGAGTCGTGTGGAATTGGAATGGGTGATTGATGGAATCCATGTCTCGTTTGGACCACTTTCATGGTCGGATGTACCAATCGAATGCGGGTACGTCTCGCCCATTGTTTTTTATGGGACGCAATGCCACTTATTGTTCATATCAAGTTCGGGGGAAGCGCCGATCATGAACACGGGGCCGCCCTCGCCGGTTGCCCCATAAGATCATAGTCCATTCAAGTTAGCCGAACACCAATAAGACCACTGCTGAAATATAAGGACTTTTGTTCCTGTAGCAATGTACTCAATCCTGAAGAGAACTCCCGATATATAGGGAGTTGGCCGCACTTGTTCGAAACCATTTAGAGGATTGTGTTGTATTTTCGGGAAGCGATGCGTAGAATGGAAAACGAATGAGGAATTGGGCCGGGCGCGCCGGGGGAAAGAAGCCTGATCAGTGATCACTTCTCATTTTCCCCATCCGCACAGGCGGCAGTCGTGCTCGAGCCTCGGGTAATGACATCAGTAAATCTTTGAATGAGTGTCAGATCATGCGCGGAAGATTCGCGTCCTGGTTGACTCCCGGGCTTCGAGTGTGAAATGTCGATTGTAACGAGCGCAATGCAGTGTCCAGTTCGTGAATACCTGGCGCTAATACGATTCGTTGCGTCTTCACTACGGAGAATAAGAACGCCATGATTGTGCAGGACACTCAATATCTTCTGAGCTTCGCCGAGGGCTTCATTGAAGCACACGATTATCGCAAGCTGATCGACGCGGTTTACCGGATCACCGCGGATCGGTTGCAATTCACCCGGTTGAACATCGTGTTGTTCAACGAGAAGGAACATCGCTGGCGCCGAGTCGCCCGGCGGAACCGAATGGGCCATTCCATACAGTCCCCATGCGATGAGGGGCCTATCACGGATGATATTCGTACATTGGCCGCCGTATACAACAAGAGCGCTCAAGTCATCGATGATTATCATACCGACAACGATGCTCAATGCCTTCCCAGTTATGGAGAAGAGGGTCTGAGTTCCGGCATTCATACCTTTCTGCTGAAAAACGGCAATCTCATCGGCATGTTCTCGGTGCAACATACTGAATTGGCGTTCTATTCCGCGAAAGATGCACCGCTTGTGTTCGAGATCGGTCAAATTGTTGCCGGTGCACTCGATAAAATCGGGACGTATCAAGAGCCTGTAGACAAAGTGGATGACGCGACTCAGGCAAACCGTGAGGCGGAATCCACTCACCATTCAGACGATTACGAAGATATCATCGGCTCCAGCATGGTGATGCGAAGGTTGTTGGAAGTGACGGAACGAGTCGCATCGACCGGTGCGACCGTCCTGATTCTGGGCGAGACGGGAACCGGCAAAGAGTTGATCGCCCAGGCGATTCACGCGCGTTCCCGGCGTCAGAACAAACGATTTGTCACGGTGAACTGCGCGGCGTTGGCATCGGAGCTCGTCTCCAGCGAATTGTTCGGCCACGAGGCCGGCGCATTCACCGGCGCGACAGGAACCCATAAAGGTCGGTTTGAGCTGGCCAACGGCGGGACGTTGCTTCTCGATGAAATCGGAGACATTCCGATGGAAACGCAGGTTCGCCTGCTGCGCATTCTGGAGGAAGGGGAGTTTGAGCGCGTGGGCAGCGTGAAGACGCTGAAGACCGACGTGCGTATCATAGCGGCCACCCACCGGAATCTCGAGCAGATGGTCAAGAGCGGTCAGTTTCGTGCGGACCTTCTTTTCAGGCTGAATGCATTTCCGATACATATCCCACCCTTGCGTGATCGGGGAGATGATGTCACGGAGCTTGCCCAATTCTTCGTCCGTTCCAGCGCCGAACGCATATGCAAACCGATTCCCATCATCACCGAGGAAGTGATCCGATCGTTCAAACGCTATCGCTGGGTCGGGAATGTTCGCGAACTTCGAAACATCATCGAACGCGCCGTCATTCTATGCGATAACGGGCATATCAAGTCTGAACATCTTCCGATGGATATCGCTTTTGGTGGCAGCGGCGCCGCGCCTCAGGATATTTTTGGAATCGGGTATCCATCATCAAACAACAGTCAGCCTGCGTTGAGATCGCTGGATAACGCGGTTACGAATGATGATTCAAGGATCGATTCGCTCGAAGACGCAACGCGCAAGCACATCATCCGGGCATTGAACCGCTGCAATGGAAAGGTTTCCGGAAATGGGGGAGCGGCTCACATTCTGAATCTGAAGCCCAAGACACTCGAGAGCAAGATGAGAAAACTCGGCATCCATCGCCATTGGCGTTGAATGTCAAGATGGCCGGGGAGACTGAATCGATCCGGCACGCGTCGAAACCAGCCCCATCTGACAGGGACCGTACCCAGCAACCGGACCCTGACCCGGCGACTTCGTGAAACGGCGTCTTGTCGATTGTTACCGGGTGGATGCGTCGGCTGTAACGAGATGTTCTCATACATCATCCTCCGGGCTTCTGACTATTCGGAGATGATGATTGGCCGATTGTCGCATGATGAATGTGATAGAGCCTGTAGTTGGAATCGTGTTCGGATCACATCTTGATGCGGCCCGTTGGCAAGTATTGATTGAGCGAGATGGTCGAGAACAGATATGAGGCGGTTACATGAAGGGGATCCATTCCACAATTGAACGGCATCCATTGCCTCCGTCTTCCGGTAATCGTACTCCCAAGTGGCACTATCTCTATTTCATTCTGGCCGCTTTCGACCTGGTTACCGTGACTTTCAGCCTCTTCGTAACCCATAGCCTGATGGAAGTCTATTCTTCATCGGTCGACACCAACCATATCTGGGCCGATCGATTGCGACGATACTCCCATCTGGCGTTGATGGCGGCGGACGTGAACGCGCCTGGAAACGACGTATTCGAAACACCTGATGTCGAAGTCATGTCCGGTCGTCTGGCGAAAACGTTTTCCAGGTTCAACGAACATCTCACCGAAGCGCGGTCGGATCTTCGGAACAACGTGTCATCTGAGTTGGGTACACCTCTACTGAAAGATCTGGACAAGGTAGAGCAGGCCATCCTGTCCATGGTTGAAGCTTCGCAAAATATCTTTCACTATTTTAATGAAAATCGACGGGACGAGGCGGGCGCTCAGATGGCGACCATGGATCAGCAATTCTATGAGGCCACCAAGGCGGCCAACTCCCTGATTCAAAAAGTGCAGGCGATTCAGGAGAAACATTTTTCCGAGCAAGCCTCCGCCGCTGGATCGATGCGCCAATTCGAATACTTGATCGCCGGTTTGATCGTGCTCATGGTGCTCGGCGTGACCGCCTACGGTCTAAAGATCAGCCGCCACATCCAGGCTTCCGCCGTTGAACGCGAACGCATGGAAGAGGCATTGCGAGTTCGGACGACGGCGATCGAGGCGGCGGGTGATACGATTATGGTCACCAGCCGAGATGGAATCATTGAATACGTCAATCCGGCGTTTACCACCGCTGTGGGCTACACGCCCGAGGAGGCCATCGGGCGCAGGACCGCCATTTTCAAGTCCGGCAAGCACGACAAGGCATTCTATGAAAAGCTGTGGGGGACAGTCCTCGCTGGGAAAGACTGGCACGGCGAAATGATCAACCGAAGACGGGATGGCAGTCTTTATCCCGAGGAGATGACCATCTCACCCGTGAAAGACGTCAATGGAGAGGTCATACGTTTTATCGCCATCAAAAGAGATATCACCGTTCGAAAACAAGCGGAGGAGATGATCCGCAGGCACAGTGAGATCCTCGAACGCGAGGTCGAGGAACGCACGGCGGAACTGGAAGCGGCCAAGGAAAAAGCTGAAGCCAGCAATCGCGCCAAGAGCACGTTTCTGGCCAATGTCTCCCACGAACTGAGAACCCCGCTTCATGGCATTCTCAGCTTCGCGGGTTTCGGAATCAACAAGTATGACATCGCCGAACCGGAGAAGTTGCTCAGCTATTTCCGAAGAATCCACCAGAGTGGCCGCACACTGCTCTCGTTGCTGAACGATCTCCTCGATATGGCCAAGCTCGAATCCGGGACAATGACATTTGTCATCCAACAGTCTGATCTGTGTGACCTGGTGGATTCCGTAATGGAGGAATTCGGTGCCATGGCAGCAGAGCGCGAGATTCAGATCCGCTCCGTCGAACCGGAGGTCCGTGTCGTCGCGAAGTTGGATGCCGAAAAGATGAAACAGGTCATCCGGAACCTGTTGAGCAATGCAGTCAAGTTTTCCCCCGTCGGCGGAACCATCGAGGTGTCCCTGTGTCAAACCGAAGAATCCGTGGTTATCTCCGTTCGTGATCAGGGCCCCGGCGTTCCCGAGGACGAGCTGGATATGGTTTTCGACAAGTTCGTCCAATCGAGTCGAACGAGGACAGGCGCCGGCGGAACCGGATTGGGCCTGTCGATCTGTCGACAATTGATGACTGCCATGGATGGACGGATATGGGCGGAAAGCAATGTGGAATGCGGGGCAATTTTCTCGGCTGAGGTACCGATCTCGATGACGCTGAATAAAGAGATCGACGGTGTGCAGGTGGAAATCAAACAAGGCATGAAGACAAATTAAGTGTTTTCGTGGTTCCACGTGAATGCGATGCCGGGTCAGGGATGTATCGAGAATCCTGATCGCACGCTTACGGGAGTATTCGATGACCGACGTGCAGGCCGAATGATGAGTCGTCAATGACTACCCAAGACAAGACGTTGAGTGTCTTGAACGGTTGAAATAATGAGTTCGACACGAATATTCATATTAAGAAGCCTCTGGTGGTTCCAGATCATCAGCATTGCCGCTGCGCTGGTGATCGCGGCTTCCGTCGTGACGAACAATCGCCATCATAGAGAGACGGTCGTGGAACATGTACGCGATCGACATCGCCTGAAACTGATAGCCGCCAGGGAACACCTTGAAAAGTATGTCGCCCAGATCGGGCTCTGTCTGCGGACGATGAGTTTGTATCCGGAGCTGCTGAAAATCAACGAGGGTTCGACCCATTATCTACAGGCCCTGTATGATGCCAATTACAATCAACATCACCTATCTGAAATATATGTCATCAAACCCGATTTTACGGGTGAAAAGCAACCCTATCGAAGTTTCGAACGGGGTGATGACTCCCATGATATAGATGAAATTCATTCACTGGAGCGCGAAGAAGAGGAATATGCCGTCCAAGTGGAGCAGATTCGTCTTTTTTCTGAGGATCAGTCGATGAGGGCGCTGATCAGCGAACCGGTCGAGTTGTGCATTGGTGAGGTCGGTCGCGTGTATTCTGTTCCGATACGGCCTGGAGAGAAGTTCGAAGGGATCGTGGCGGGCATGATTCCGTGTCGCGTGATCTCCCAAGTTCTGGGAGAAAACGGCCTCGAAGACCTCGTTCTGCTGACGAACGATCATGGCAGTATTGTGACGTCCGACGACTTTCCAGAGGACATGAAACCCTGGTTTTACGAACGTTTCAAACAGGAAGGCGCCAGTGAATTTTTCGAGAAACGAGATGCTCTGTTCCATGCGAACCAATACATGGGGCTATCTTCGCCGGTATCCATGCCGGGCGACTCGAATTGGCGTCTCGCTTTGCTCTACGACGAGTCGGCCGCACTGCGCAAGAGTGGCATCTCCAGTGATATGGAGGGCTGGAGCGCTGCTATTGTGATTCTCTTGCTCGGCGGGGCCGTGGTGATCATGTGCCGTGTCAGCCAGGCCATGCTCAAGGCCCGGGAAGAGGCGGACAAACGAACCGGCGAACTTCGGGACAAGGAGGGCCGCCTTCGTTCCATATTGGACACAGCCGCGGACAGTATCATCATCATCAACGAACAGGGAATCATCGAATCCTACAATCACGCAGCGGTTCAAATGTTCGGCTGGACGGCAGACGAAATCATTGGAAAAAATGTCGCCCTGTTGATACCGCCTCCGCACACGAACGTACACGACTCGTATATCTCTCGCTATATTGAGACTGGTGAGCCTCACATTATCGGCCGCGGGCGAGAGGAAACGGGGCTGCGAAAAAATGGCACGACTTTCCCGATGTATCTCTCCGTCAGCGAAGTCCGCCTGGGGGATCGCCGTGTGTTCACCGGCATCGTACGAGACATCACCGAGGTGAAACGCGCCGAGGAGACCATCCGTCGCCACAACGAAATCCTCGAACACCAGGTCAAGGTACGGACTGCCGAACTCGGAGCGGCCAAGGAAAAGGCAGAGGCCAGCAACCGAGCCAAGAGCGCCTTTCTGGCCAATGTGTCACACGAATTGCGTACTCCGCTGCACGGTATCCTCAGCTTCGCGGGATTTGGCATCAATAAACACGATTCGGTCGGCCCCTCAAAGCTGCTCGATTATTTCCAGATGATCCACCAGAGCGGGCAGACACTTCTATCATTACTCAACGATCTGCTCGATCTGGCCAAGCTCGAATCCGGAGCGATGACGTTTGAATTCAAGGATTCGAATATTTGCGAGTTGGTCCATTCGGTGGCGGAGGAATTCAGCGCCCTGGCCTCGGAGCGTGACATCTCGATCCGCTGCATCGGTTCCGAAACCCAACTGATCGCGGAGGTGGATGCGGAACGGACCAAACAAGTCATTCGTAACTTGTTGAGCAATGCGGTCAAGTTTTCACCCACCAGAGGAACGATCGAAGTCGGGATGCACTCTTCAAACGGCACTGCCGTCGTATCCGTGGGGGATCACGGACCGGGAATTCCGAAGGAGGAGTTGGATCTGGTATTCGACAAGTTCGTGCAATCGAGCACAACCAAGAACGGCGCGGGCGGTACCGGATTGGGCCTGGCGATTTGTCGACAGTTGATATTTTCACAGAAGGGCCGCATATGGGCCGAGAACAATGAGAACGGAGGGGCGCTGATCTCGTTTGAACTACCGATAAAGGCAAGAAACGACGAGGGAGTAGACGCAGTGCCGTCCAATGGGAAGAATAGATCAATGGCGGAGAACGAGGATCGATCTGGAAATGGAATGTCCAATCCGGAATGATCGCATTCATCAAGAAAGGAAAGTATCGTGGAATCCAAAAGCAAAATCCTGGCTGTGGACGATAGTGCAACAAACGTTGCAGTCATGCAGGAGATGTTGAACGAGGCGTACAATCTGAAGACCGCCGCTTCCGGCGAGGAGGCACTGGAGATTGCGAATGACTTCAGGCCCGACATCACGTTGCTCGACATCATGATGCCCGGAATCGATGGATACGAAGTGTGCCGGCGCATGCGCGCGACACCCTCGCTCCGTCAGACCAAGATCATCATGGTCTCGGCGAAAGCGCTCGTTTCCGAGCGGCTGGAAGGGTACGCGGCCGGCGCCGACGACTACATCACCAAGCCGTTCGCGGAAGATGAGCTTCAGGCCAAAATCAAGGTCTATTTGCGCTTGAAAAACGTCGAGGAGGTGGACCAGCTCAAGAATGGCGTGGTCTCGTTGCTCGGACATGAAATGCGCAGCCAGATCAACGGGATTCTTCTTCCAACGACCTTGCTCATGTCGGACGAAGACATGGCGGGTGTCGAGCGAAAAATGCTGGCAGACATGGTCTATCGAAACATCAAGCGACTGCATGGACTCCTCGAGGATATCGTTGGTGAACAGAGCAATAATATCGAGAGCAGGGGCAATGCATCCGCTGCAATTCGGGACAGGCTGGAACAATCCCGAACTGCCTGAAACCAATACTCACAATGAAACGTGATTCTACATGGTTGGAAAATATTTCCATGAGTCACGCAAGTAGATATCCTCGCATCGGTGCGTAGTCGGTCGGCGTGCGCCCACTACGCATGCTTGAGGAGTATGATCATGCCCGGTCGCGCAGCCGAAAATGCCGAGACATGATCCATTGGGTGAAACATCCGGCCGGCAATTTCCCGATTTGTAAACTCCCATCACCCCCGGCACCCTCACTTTCTTTCCAATTCACCTAGCCCCTCGTGCTAGAAATCTCATTTTCATAACTCCCTATATCCAAGGAAATACTCAGTTTTCCCGTCTGAATCTAAGGAAACAACCGCTGTGCAATCAGGGATGTTTATGCGTCACCAGAACATAACCAATCCTATATCCTTTCACATCAACAAGTTGAACCACAACCCCATCAAGAAAGCCAAATGGCGAGGCGATGGCAGGGAACGTGCCAGTTCGAACGTGCCAGTATCGAGCGCAGCCGGATATTTGGGATTCGGGTCTGACCAGTAATGGTCAATGTTTTGGAATGAAGCAAACTTACCTTTGGAGGGTAACGCCGATGTCGCCTCGCGTTGATTACATGGGCCTAATCAGGAATCGCCTCTCGTTTCTCATGACGGTCTGTCTTCTAACCCTTGTCGGATCCCCGGTCGCACTGGCACAACCATCCGGTGGCGTCTGTAGCCGGACGATCACCGCCGATGTGGTCGCCTTGGACCAGGCGTTCTTTTGGAACCGCCTGGGCGTGGCCCAGCCGCAGGGAATGATCTTCGCATTGCTCGAAGACGTGGTTGGGCTTGATGGCGG
>JBHHUV010000062.1:0-10586 GCA_046754005.1 Phycisphaerae bacterium
ACGCGGCCTACTGGAAATACGCCGTCCGGCGGCGGCTACGCGGGGAGAAGCGCGGCTCGTTTCCGCTGAAGGGGAGCAACTGGTTCAAGCTGCCCGCGCGGCTGACGCAATCGGCGTGGCGAGACTATGTTTCTCTGCTCGATGCCGAACACGCGACCCTGCGCGAGGCGGTCGCGTCGCTGCCGGTCTCGCGATTGAACCACAAGGTTGCGGGGAGTAAGGTGAGCAACGCGACGTTGATCACGGGCATCGCGGCGCATGATGTGTACCATGCCGGGCAGGTGCGGCTGTTGAAGTGTCTCTACAAGGGTCATTGAGGTTCGGCAGATGGGTCTGATGACCCATCCAATGTGCAGGAGTTTGAACTGATGGACAAGCATGGCCTGCCGATGGATGCAATCGCGAAACTATGCCGTGCATACCATGTCCGGGAGTTGTCATTATTTGGATCTGCTGTACGAGGTGAATCCGGTCCCGACAGTGATTTGGATCTGTTGGTTGTATTTGAACCACACACTCGGGTGGGATTCATGATGCTGGCCGGCTTACAACGAGAACTCTCGGCACTCATGAACCGGAGCGTGGATCTCGTACCCAAGGAGGGCCTGAAACCCCTTATCCGCGAGGAGATTCTCGCCGAATCGGAGGTACTTTTTGCGGCGTGACCAGCTCTATCTTGTCGATATTTTCGACACGGCCTCGCATCCAGTCAATCTTGAGGAGAGAATTCATGTATCACAAACTGATTCGCCGTCTTGCTGTCGCGACAATGGGGACGCCGTACATGATCCTGGCGATGGGGGGGTGCCCGCCGACGACCACGGGGACGACGCCCGGCGGGTCGAGCGGGACGGGTACGACCGCCGATGCGACGCTGCTCGAACAGCTTTCGCTGGAGCTGATCAACCGGGCCCGGCTGAAGCCCGGGGATGAGGCGACGATGAACAGCATCGCCCTCAATGAGGGCCCCCCCTCCGTGACGCTCACAACGACAGCCAAGCAACCTTTGGCGATGAATTCGGCGTTGACAACCGCCGCGCGAAACCACAGCACCGATATGCTCAGTCAGAATTACTTCGCTCACAACTCGCCCGGCGGCAGCACGCCCTCCTCGCGGATCGCGGCGGCGGGGTATACCGCGATGACATCAGGCGAAAACATCGCCCAGAATGGTACGTCCGGCACGCTGAACGAGGCTCAGTCCGTGGTTCAGCAGCACACGAGTCTTTTTGTAGATGCCGGAATCGCCGGCCGCGGTCATCGTGTGAATATGTTGAACAACGCGTTTCGCGAGATCGGCATCGGCATCGCCCGAGGAAACTTTACCAGTGGCGGCAGCACCTTTGATACGCTCATGCAGACGCAGGACTCCGGCGCCACGTCCGCCAACACGACCTTCGTCCTCGGCGTAGTCTATACCGATACGAACGGCAACGGCGCATACGACTTCGGCGAGGGGACCGCGAGCAGCACGGTCACGCTGGGTGGAACGAGCAAGACGACCAATGCCGCCGGAGGATATTCCTTCGAGGTGACGGTCCCCAATACCTATACGCTCAGCTTCGCCGCCGGGCCGTCGCAGACAGTGACGATCGCCGCAGGCGGGCCGAATATCAAGGTCGATCTGGTAGGGGGGGCGATGCTTGTCGTCAATCTCGGGCTTGGGCCGCTGCCCTGACGATTGGGGGTGGGGAAAACGTCGAAACGTCGAAACAAAAACAAAAACAAAAACGACAATGATGTCTGGGTGATTGGTTTTTACGCTTCCTTTTTGAGTGCCTTCAATGTTCCCTTGCGAATAGTGTTCGGTTTGTTCCCGCTCGCTTGCGCTCGGGGCTCGGATTGGAGGCGGCACTGCTTGAAGCAGTGGCACACCAGCCGAACTATCCCTTGGTTCTCTCATCGCCCTTGCCTGAATCCGATCCGATCAGGGCGATGGTGTCGGCGTTAAGCAGCCCGATGGCGGCGAGGAGGTTGACTTCGGCCTGGTTGTAGCGGACGACGGCCTCGGCGTGGCGCAGCCGGGCCTGGGCGACGGCGTCCTGCGACTGGAGGACGTCGAGCGTGGTCATCGCCCCGGCTTCCAGGCTGGCCTGCGTCAGTCGAAGGGCCTCTTCGGCCGAGGCCATCTGGCGATTGGCCATGGCGATCAGCTTCTTGTTCGTTTTGCTCGTCTGGGCGGCGTCGATGACCTGGGTCTTGACCTGGAGAATGGCCCGCTCGGCGCTGAGGATGGCCTTCTGTTCGGCGGCGCTGGCGGCCTTCAAATCGCCGAAGGCCGAGAGGCTCCACCGGGCACTGACGCCGGCGGTGACCTTGTGCTGGTCGCTGAAGCTGAACGTCTGGTCGCGATTGTGATCGAGATTGCGGGAAGTGCGCAGGAAACCCTCACGGATGACCGCGTTGGTGGCCGGATTGGGGGAAAATGCGCCGCCCGCGGCGAACGGATTAACCAGCAGGTTGGACGGGATGCCGCCACCCTTGTCGGTGTTGTTGGCGTGGCCAATGATGCCGCCATATTGATAGCTCGCACTGAACTGCGGCCCGAATCCGCCCCACCAGGTCGCCCCGCGATCCGACTTCGCCGCTTGAATCAATTCCCGAACGCCTCGCAGATCGGGCCGGAACTCAACCGCACAGTCGAGCAGATCGCCGATTTCGACGTCTTCTCGTACCAGGTTGATCGGGGGCAGTTCCTCGAGCCTGGGGACGAGGGTAATCGTCGGATCGGCGAGTTGCAGCGTTTCGGTCAGGGCGAGCGAGGCCTTGTAGAGGGCATTCATCGCCAGCGTCAGATCCTGCTGGCGTTCGGCCAGCCGGGCCTCGGCCCGAAGCTCGTCCGCGGGGACGCCCGCACCGGTTGTGGAGCGGAGGCGGTTGATCCGGAGTAATTCATGGGCCTCGACGACGGCCTGGTCGGCCGCCGCCACCCGGGCCTGTGTCAAGACCAACGTATAATATTGAACGGCGGCGGTGCGCAGGGTTTCCATCCTCACGGCCTCCTCCTGATGCTCGGCGGCGCGCAGGCGCTTCTTCGACGCGATGATTTCGTAGATCACTCGGCCCGGGTTGATAATCCACTGGACCGCAATCGACGGCTGGAAGGTGTTGAAGCCGACGTTGACGATGTTGCCCTCGGTCGCGCGGACGCTGCCGTCAACTTGCTCAAAGAGGGCCGTCGGCACCAGGACCGGGAAGGCGCCGCCGACCGTGCTTTCGTAGCGGCCCTGCGACTGTTCGACTCTATAGCGGGCGAGCTTGATCTCGATGTTGTCGGCGGCGGCGGTGCGGATGACTGTGTAGAGGTCGATGGGGAGCAGGGCACGATACATCGGCTCGACTTTGGAGGCATCCAGCGCGAGGGCATCGGCGCTGATGGTGCGGGCATCGGCGAGCACGTCGGGCGGTTCGAGCCGGATCGTATCATTCTTTCGATTACAACTCGTAGCGATCGTCAGGATCAGTGCGGCACAAAACCAGACTCGACGGATGCGGGTGAAGATCGACAGTGATCGAAAAAGGGAGATGAAGGCAAGGTGTGGTTTCACATGATACATGGCTTGGAATTCCCGTGAATAATCGGCGAGTGTGTCTGCTTGTCCTGATGGCCATGTCTTCCCTGATGGCATTGGGTTGCATGGTTTCCTAGGTTTTCGGAGTACCCGTCCGCACCGGTTTCACTTTCGCGCCAGGAGCGACCGTGCTGTTGGCGGAGATGATGACGAGTTCATCGTCATTCAGGTCGCCTCCGGTGACCTCCACCGATATACCGTCGTCATAGCCGATCTCGATCGACCGTGACTCCACGGTGTTCCCGTTGGCGACGAGAACCGATGTATTCCGGCCTCTCACGCGGACGGCCTTCGACGGCAGCATCAGCGCCTGCTGCCGGGTTTCGAGCTTGACGACAACCTGGGCATACATGCCCGGTGTCAGGCGTCCGTCTTCATTTTTCAGATCGACCTCGGCCCGCATCGTCCGGGTGCCGGGTTTGAGGGCCCCGGCCGTTCGCGTGATGGCGGCATGGATCGGCTCTCCCCCGAGCGCCTTCACGTTAATATCGACCTTTGTACCAATACGGACGAAGGGGGCGTCGGATTCGGGGATCTCGAGGGCGAGGCGGATAAAGTCCACCCGGGAAATGCTCAGCAGTGACGTGGTAGTCCCTTCCGCGGCCGAGCGGACAAAGGCGCCGGGATCAACGAGTCGATCGGTGATCGTGCCGGCGAAGGGAGCCTTGATCGTCGCATAGCCCATCAGGGTTTTGAGCCGGGCGAGATTGGCCTCACCGACGACGGTTTCCGATTGAGCAACCTTGAGATCGGCCTCGGCGCTGAGAACATGGGCCTTGGCGATCTTTAACGCAGCGTCCGAGATGGCTAACCGGCTCTTTGCGTCGTCGAGCTCCTGCTCGGGGATGGCTTTTCCCTTGCGCAAGGCCAGCTTCCGCTCGTGGTTGATGTGACTGAGTTGATGCTCGGCCTCGGCCCGCTGCACCTCGGCCCGGGCGATCTCGATCATGGCCTCGGACTGGGCTGCCTTGGCCCGCCTGGCGGCCAGAACCGCCTGGCTTTGACGCAGGTCGTCCTCCATCTCGGGGACATCGATAAGCAGCAGGGCCTGACCTTTTTCGACGCGGTTTCCGATATCCACATTGACTGTCGATATGTAGCCACTGGTCTTCGCATAGAGATCAGCCATTTCGCCGGCGAGCAACGTGGCGGGCATTCGCAATTCCCGCGTCAGGGTCCGGCGTTCGGGCTGGGTGACTTCGACCGCGACGGCCGGTTCGGTGCCTTTCCCGGCGGGATCCTCGTCCGCGGCGCGGGCCTGGTGGTTTGATTCGGATGACACCATATCGAAAACGATGACCGCGGTGACTGTGAGGATGATAAACGACGCACCAAACGTATAACCGATTTTTCTTTTCATAGTCCGACTCCTGACTTTACCCCACAGGGATAGCAATTGCATTTTCGGATTTACTGGACGCCGGGCGGCGGCTGCACCGTCCCGAACCAAACGGGCAGAAGTAACAATCCGACTTGAGCCAGGCTCAGAACCGCCCCGAACGGGATGTACCAGGCCGCGCCGATCGCCGCGGCCAGCATCGCCCACCACGCCCACGACAGTTTGAAGATGAAACAGACGATGAACACCAACCAGAGCGTTCCATAGGCGAGAAAGATCGTCTTCATCAGCGTCGAACGCGGCTCGATCCCCACGGCGGAGATGAGCATGGACCAGGGACCGAGCTGACCGGCATACGTGCCGGTTTTGGGCGTGACGTAATCGCCGGTGAGCAGGGCGTGCGCCCCGTCGAAGGCGAACCATCCGCCGTGTACGAAAGCGAGTACAACGACAATCCAGCCTGTCCAATGCATTCTCATACCACGATTGTTTTGAAACTGATCTTCTCTTTCGCTCGATCGAGTACGTCTTGATCGATCGCTAGACTGCTCAGATCACAGCCGGTACTACGGTCTTTGTTTCTCCGCCGTCGCGTCTGAACATCACGTATAAACACGGCACCACCACGAGCGACAGGATCGTCGCGGCGAGGACGCCGCCGATGATCGTTCGGGCCAGCGGGGCGTTGGCCTCGCCGCCGGCGAAGCCGATGGCCATGGGAATCAGCGCCAACCACGTTGTCATTGATGTCATCAGGATCGGGCGCAGCCGGATCCACGTCGCCTCCTTGATGGCCTGCCTGATTGGTTGTCCTTCGCGGACGCGCTGGTTGGAAAACTCCAGCAGGATGATGGCGTATTCCACCACGATGCCCGCGACCATGATGATCCCCATGAAGGCGGGGATGTTCATGTGGGTTCCGGTGAGGAACAAAAACAGACCCACGCCGATAAAGGCGAGTGGGATGCTGATGAGGATGATCATGGGGGTGGAGAAGGATCGAAGTTGGGCGACCATGGCCAGGTAGATGAGAATGATGGCGATGCCCAGCCCGAAGGCGAACTCGCGGAACGACGATCGCATGGTCTGAACCTCGCCGCGAATACCCATCGTGTAGCCCTTGCCGTCATATTCTCCGCCCACCTTGTAGGTCACGCCCCGATCCGATGGCATCGCCTCCAACCCGAGCGCCTCGGATTGTTCCAGGCGTCGCTCGATCTCCGCCGCCACGCTGCCGACGTCGTAGCCTTGTGCCACGTTCGCGAAGATATCGATTGTACGCGTGATGTTGACGTGGTTCACCACCGACGGGCCGGTCGCCCGATAGAAGTCGGCGATATTCCGCAGGGGGATCGGCCGCTTGGTGTCGGCCCCGGTGATGGGAATGTTGCGGAGCGTCTCGATCGAGTCGATCCCCTCCTCGCTGTATTGGGCACCGATGAAGTAGTGGTTTTTGTTTTCCGGGGCGATCCAAAAGGCCGGGTTGAAGCCGATGCTCGAGTTCGTCGCGGTCACGACGTTCTTGATGACGTCTTCCTGTACGAGGCCGAGTTGGGCCGCCTTGACGCGATCGACGTCGATGCCGATCTGCGGATAATCCATCCGCTGGGCGATGCGCACGTCGATCGCCCCGGGCACGTTGGACGCGATCTGCTGGATGTGCCGGGCAACCTCCTCGCCGGTGAACAGGTTGCTCCCCTGCACCTGGATATTGATCGGCGACGGCAGGCCGAAGTTCAGCGCTGCGGTCATCATGCCGCCGGTATCAAACGCGAACTCGATGCCAGGGAACTGCTCGTTGAGTTTTTCACGAAGACGATCGACGGCCTCGAAGGTACCCGGCCGATCCGGCTTGTCCCCCTTGAGCTGCACGAGCACGAAGGCATCCATTGCCCCGGCGTTGGGTGTATAGGCGGCAGGCCAATCCATCAGCACGCCAATGTTGGAGATCAGGATTCGCATGTTGGAGTCGGGATGATTCTCGACGCGAGGATATTCCGGATCGGGCTCGCCCAGTTCATCCATAATGACCTGCTCGACCTGATTCACCGTCGCCTCGGTGTTTTCAATGCGGGTTCCCGAAGGCATCCGCACGTAGATGGTAAATTGGTTGGAATCGACCTGTGGAAACAGTTCGGTTCCGGTGTTCATAAACAGAAGGCCGGTCAACAGCAACAAGACAAAACTTGTCATCAACACAATCCGTCGCCGCCTGATGATCCGATCGAACCACTCCCCGAACCAGGCGGGAATGTTGGTATTTGAAGATCCGGGTGTAGAGGTTTTCGAATCGTGCTCTGGCAGGAATCGCGCGCAGAAACTGGGAATGACAAACATGGCCACGATATAGCTCGCCGTCACGGCCATCACGACCGTGATGGCCAGCGGCTGAAACAGAAAACGCGCCATGCCGGTCAGGAACACGACCGGGAAGAAGACGACCACGAAGGTGATCGTGGAGACGAGGACCGGCAGCGAGACCTCGCGGGTGCCGTCGAGCGCGGCCTGCGCGCGGCCCTTGCCCATGCGGATGTGCCGCGTGATGTTGTCTAAGACAACGATGGATTGATCGACGAGGATCCCGATCGCCAGGGCCAGCCCGCCCAGCGTCATGCTGTTGATCGAGTCACCGGTATAAAACATGCCAACCAGGGTGGCGAGAATCGATAATGGTATCGCGAAGACAATGACAATCGTCGATCGGAAGCTTCGCAGGAACAGAAAGACGACCGCCCCCGCGAGCAGTGCGCCAAGCGTCGCCGCGACCTTCAGCCCCGAAATGCTTGTCTTGACGTAGTCCGACTGATCCATCACCACCTCGAGCGCCATGTCCTTCGCCCGGGGGTCCATCTCGCGCAGGCGGGAGAGGATCTCGGCGAGCTTGTCCTTGATCGCCGCGGTGATCTCGATCGTGTTGGCGCCCGGTTGCCGATAGATGGGGATGTATGCCTGGCGCCGGCCGTTGATGTTGACGATGTTGCTCTGGATCTGATTGCTGTCCTTCACCTCGCCGATGTCGCGCATGAAGACAACCGCCCCATTGGCTGTCTTGATCGGGATGTCGTTGAGCTGTTCGACCCGCTCCGGCATCGCGTTGGAGATGATCTGGTAGTCCACGTCTCCGAACTTGGCATTTCCCGTCGGGATGAATACGCTCTGTTGCTGAATCTTCTTGACGATATCCATTGGTGACAATCCGCGGGCTTCCAGCTCCATCGGATCCACATACGCCAGAATCCGCCGCAGCACGCCGCCATAGACGGCCGGCGCGATGACACCCTTGATGCTTTGCAGCCGGTTGCGCAGCTCACGATAGGCGACGTCGTACAAGTCCTTCTCCGACATCGTCGGGCTCGACACACTCACCAGGCACAGCGGCACCGACGCCGTCGGGTCGAACGGCATGACCATCGGTGGGATCGTCCCTGGCGGCAGGTAAAACATGTCGCTCATGGCGTAGGATGTGACCTGCGACATGGCCGTGTCGAAGCTGATGTCCTCCCGGAAGAAGTCCTTGACGACGCACACCCCCAGCATCGCCTTGGCCTCCTGGTGTTCAATGCCCACCGACTGGCCCGTCCACCGCTGGAGCCGGCTCATGATGTCGCGTTCCATCACCTCCGGCGGCATGCCCGGATAGAACGTCACGATCTGTACCGCCGGCGTGTCGAAGACCGGCAGCAAATCGGCGGGGATGCGTGTCATCGCCACCACGCCGACGACAATGACCGAGAGCACCGCCACCGCCACCAGATACGGATTCCTCAGCCCGACTTCAATCGCCTTCATGAGCACCATCCGTCATCAAACACAACAACTCCTTCTCCGGTAGCGTCGAAACCGCCGCGATCACCAGTTCGCCTCGCCGGCAGGCGACGACCGTGAGTCCCTTGCATCGATCCAGCCAATGCGTTTGCCCGTCCTGCTCGACTCGGGCCATTCGATCCAGATGTTGGTCCGCGCCGCGCGTCACTACCAGCGATGCCGGGACACCGTTTAATTGATACATCGCGAAGGCCGCTGTTTCGCCTGCTATCGTGCACCGCCGCGCCCCGATCAGGCGGCATGCGGGCCGATCGACCTCGGGCAGTCTCACGACCAGCCCGGTGTTGTCACGAAGCCAATCGGAGACGCGTGCGACATCGCTCGATGCGAATTGAACGCGCAGACCGTCCTCGCGAGCGTGCTCGAAGTCCGTCACTACCAGTTCGGCGAAATGATCGGCGATGGGTCCGGCCCCGCCCGCCCATGGTCGCAACCAGGTCAATGCGGCGATGAGGAGCAAGGCTGCCGTACTTGTAATCGCAATCGCCCATTTCCGCAAGCGAAACGGAGTGTTCGCCCGAATCCCTTCACACACGGATGCCTCCGCGCGGCGAAATACCGCCTCGTCGATATCCGTCTGCGGAATCGGATCGATCAACACGGTCTCCAGGGATTTCCCGATGGCGCATTCCATCTCGACTTCACGGGCACATTCCGGGCAACGTCCGATATGACGCTGGAATTCGATGCTCAGCGGGGCATCGAGTTCATTATCCAGAAACGCGAACAGATAGTCTCTGATCTCGCTGCAGGTCATGGCAGCACCCCCCGGAGATGCCCGTGTTCCCTGGCAAAGTTGGCGAGGCGTTCGCGGAGTACCCGCCGCGTGCGGGCCATCCGTGACATGACCGTCCCCATGGGGCAATCCAGCACCTCTGCGATCTCGCGATAATTCAATCCTCCTGCAACAGACAAGAGTAATACCTCGCGGAATGGGGCATCCAATGTATCCATCGCCGAGACGATCCGATCGTCCAGGAATTCTCGAAAGGCATCTTCATCCATGTTCGGCAGGGGAGTCATGGGCTCACCCGGATCACTTGCCGCGAGTTCCGTCAGTTCCGTGTTCATGACCGGGACCAGGCGTATGCGTCGTTGACGGGTCCGGTGCCATTCGGCCGCCACGTTTCGGAGAATCACGAAGAGCCATGCCCGGTGATAGACCCGCTCGTCCATCGGGGCAAAATTACGCCAGGCCCGGAGCAAAACTTCCTGCTCCAGATCGCGAGCCTCCTCCGCTCCCGCCGCATATTGCCTGGCAACCGCGCGCAGACGCCGCCAGTGGGGTCGAACATAATCCAGAAAGTCCGCAGCCGATGTGCTCATTGACGGTTTCGTATCATGGAGATGGACAGCCCTTTCCGGATCCTGTCTCCCACTATGATTGAAGAATGACAATCCAGCCCGAAATCATCCCGAAATGATAAGAATGCTGAGAAATCAGCCCCTACGCATTCGGGACACAGCGCGATACTCGCTACTTGTCACTTGAATTTCCATCTGAAAAAACTGGGCGAGGCGGGATTCGAACCCGCACGTCCTTACGGACAGGAGATTTTAAATCTCCAGCGTCTGCCATTCCGCCACACGCCCGCTGTTGTCTGGCAATGAGTCACGTTCGCTCCTGATTTCGCGTGTACTCTACGCGTTCTGTTTCGTCCTCTGTGTTGCTATCGCAAAGCCGATCCGTCCAGTCTCGGGATTATACCAGAGCCAGCGATTCGGCCCATCCGGTTCTCGGAGGATGTGGTGGAATCTGGATTTCTTCCGCTATCACATTGGTTGCAGGGCTGCACTGGGTCCATGACAGTTCAGGCGGGATCTTGGCGCAGCACAGTCCGGCGAAATCC
>JBHHUV010000063.1:0-10578 GCA_046754005.1 Phycisphaerae bacterium
TCGCGACAGTCGCCCGCGCGGTCGTTGCTCCCATCGGCCGGTTCGGTGGATTATTTCCTTGAGCAAAGTCGATCGAGACATCAGTCGGCGTGCCCGTCTGAGCATCAACCACCACTGCGACACGACCGGACCGCATTCGAACGACGGTCCTCCTATTGGCCGGGTTCACCTCCACCCCACGGTCGGATGCGTTCGCGACATCCGATCGCGCCACCGGTGTCGTCGTCTCTGAAGTCTTCAACTTCGAGGATGCGATCGTCGATTCGTCCTTCTCCAATCCGGGGATGGCAGCCTCTTGGATGTCGGTCCGGCAGGCGGATAGTGCAATCGCCATGAACCCGGTCCCCAGGGCGAACAATGCCATACGTCTAAAAGAATGCATCATGACTCCTCCTCGTTTTGATTGGTTACGATGCGGAATCCGCATCCATTCCCCCGGCAGGCGATCCCGTAATTGTACATCCGCGCCTCGATGAGAAGCGCGATTCCGACCCGTCCGGCGTCGTTGCGGGCGGAATCGGTATGACTCATTGAGGAAACGAGCCGTTGATCATTGTATCCGACCCGATCCACCGATTGCAACGATTTTCACGGGCGAATCGAAGGTTCGCAGCCCTCTTTCACACGATTCCCGCCGGTTTGAATGGCCCAATCCCACGTGCAGTCCGAGAATACCCCCTGCCCGGGCGCCGCACGCAATCGCGCTGATTTATTCCTCCGGGAGAATGATCCGGCGCTTCCGGGTGGCGTCTCGCTTGCCTCCGGTCGAACGTTCCCCACTCCGAATGCCCGAAGATCGCTCAGGACCTCTCTTCGATCCCGTCGACGTTTTCTTCCGGACCGTGTCGCCGGTCTTTCGCGAACCCGTCCGACGCGGCGCCGTGCCCTTTCGCCTGGACTTGGGGGACGATCTTGGCGGCGACCGCTGCTCCGCGCGTGCCTCCTCTGTCTCGGAGAGCCGCAGCAGATAGGCCACCTCCGTTTTCGTTAAGGGTCGATATTCACCCAAGGCCAGCTTCCGAATCGAGAGCCGCCCCACGCGTATTCTCGACAGGCGTCGTACCTTGTGGCCCAACTTCGCCAGCATCCGCCGCACCTCTCGATTTCGCCCCTCTCGAAGCGTGATCTCCAAGATCGTCTTGTCGCGGGCCTTGTGAATGATCGACACTTCCGCCGGCCCCGTCTTCCCCTCCGACAGCCACACGCCCTTCCGCAGACGCTCCAGATCACCCTGCGTCGGCCGCCCCGTCACCTCGGCCCGATAGGTCTTCGGAACCCCGAATCGAGGGTGCGTCAATCGCGCCGCCAGATCCCCATCATTCGTCATAAACAGGAGTCCGAGCGAACTCGCGTCCAGTCGGCCGACGGGAAACACGCGCTCACGAACACCCTTCATCAGATCGATCGCCCGTTTCCGCCCCGCCGGATCGTTATTCGTGCAATAGTAACCCGGCGGCTTGTTCAGAAGATAATAGACAAGCCGTTCCGGTCGGATCGGCTTTCGATCCACCAGGATCCGATCCTCCTTCGGATCAACCAACACCGGCAAAGTCCACACCCGTCGTCCGTTCACGCTCACCCGACCCGCCTCCACAAGCGACTCACACGCCCGTCGAGATCCAAAACCCGCCGATGCCAGAACCTTTTGTATTCGCTCACGCGCCATTGATGGATTCACCCTTCCCCAATCAACCGAGTCCGTTCCGTACCCGGGGTTCCGAATTCCAACCGATACCCGATATCATACCGTCGTTATCGTCCCACTCGAAATACGTAGGCCCGGGCCTCTTTCGGTCCAGCATCGTAGACGGGATCCAGCCCGGCCGCTTGGCCGCCCAACAACGCATCGAACCACGGAACCTCGTCCATCTTCCCCCGATGGCTGCCGCGAACATCCACAAACCACTTGGCTCCGCTCTTGGCGACGATCCCCTTCAGTTCATCCAGGCCCGCCCCCGGCGTGAATGGCGACCACCCATCCTCCCGTGGATAGGTCCGACCCGAATAGTACATCACCTGTTCCAGATCCCGATGTGCGAGAATCCGATCCTCCGGCGCTGCATGTTGTGCCAGCCACAGGCCCGCCGCTCGATAGGGCTGCTTCCCATCATTTACGGGAACCGACAAATAATAGACAAGCGGCACCGACACGATCCCACAGATACCCGCGACGATGATCAGTCGCCTTTTTCCTGATCGTTGTGAGGAAAGACGCAACATCATCACCAGGGCCGCCGCCGCCCACGGCAGACACAACGCCACCGGGATCATCATATACCGCGAGCTGAGAACGCCATATTTCCCCACCCGCGCGACCACGAGCAGCAGGTGCAGAATCGTCACGATCAGCACCAGCCGCCGCCCGCGTTGCTCGGCCCGTGGCATCGACTTCAGGAACAGCCCGATCACGAACAGCGTTGAAAAAACATACCGCCCGCTCCGCCCCCAGGCCTCCGCCATCCGCCCCGGCAACTGCCACAACGGAAACGCATCCGCCAGCGGAAACACCCCCGCCCACTGCATCGATGCGCCACCCGACGTGTCGAACAGATCTTCCAGCCCCTTGTTGGGGATGATCTGCCCCTTGACGATCGCATAGGGCGCGACAACGACTGTGAAGCCTAAGATTATAATAGACACATATGAAATTCTCTTTCTGATCGTCTTCCCCCCGCTCCACCACCAGGCGCCGATCACCGATCCGGCCACCAGCCCCAGCGCCTCCTGCCGTATCAGGTAGGCCGCGCCCATGATCAGGCCGCACAATGCAAACCGTCCGAGACCGGGACGCTCCATCGCCCCATAGACCCAAAGCAATCCGAACAGGTAGAGCGCCAGGTGCGGCATGTCCGACAACACCTGCGCCGAAAGATACGCCCCCTGCGGCCACAGCGCCGCCAGGATCCCCGCGACCAGCGCCGTCTGTTCGTCAAGCAGCCGCCGCGTCAGAAAATAGACCCCCGCGCAGACACCCACGCCCCCCAACAGCGCCAACAGTTCTCCGCACCGTTGCCAGCCTTCGGGGGTGTCCCCGCCCATGACTTCGCCCAACAGGCGATGCGTACCCAACAGCAAACCGGAATAGCCCGGTTGTTTCGTCGTAACCCGCATCCAGGTGATCGGATCGTCGGCAAGTTGTTTCGCGAAGCTGACAAAGTGAACCCCGTCCCGACCGATACACGCCGGTTGGGCACACATAAACACACGAATTCCCAGCGCCAGCAGGATCACCCCGGCCGGTCGCACCCATCGATTCGATCGTTCCATCGACTGCATCCGTCAATCATGCCTGCGTACATTCTTGATCAACCGGAATCCTACCATGCCCAGAGCTGATGAGTGCCCGATTGTGTCTCAGCAACCGCCCTGCGGATCCATGACAGAATCCGCGGATTCTCTTGCCGGCTTCAGCCGACAGTTTTTTTGTTTGCCACCGACTTGAGTCGGTGGTTCAAGGCCCGGTATAGCACCATCAGCCGGCTTCAGCCGGGCTTTCATGATTCGAACCCGGCGAGAGGGGATCCCATTGCCTCATCCCCCCGGCCCCCGATTCCGGTCGCTTTTTTCGTTTCGATGTTTCGACTTTTCGACTTTTCGGCGTTTCGACGTTTCGACGTTTTCCCCCCCCACGGTTGATTCAGCCTCGCATTCATGGGACAATAGTAGCCCTCCAATCCGCGATGGAGACCGACGCCGCGAACCAAGGAGTCCATGGTGACATGACCGACACCCTCGTCGAACAAACACAGGATCGTATCGGAAAGGCCCTCGGCCGTATCCCGAGCGGCTGCGCTATTCTTACTGCCCGCACGGCCACCAGCCGAACCGGCATGCTCGCCTCCTGGGTTCAGCAGGCCGGCTTTGATCCGCCGACGCTCTCTGTCGCGGTTAAGAGGGGCCGACCGATCGAAATGCTGATCGACGCGACCGGCACCCTGGTGCTCAACCTTCTCGGCGAGAATCCCGGCCCGATGTTCAAGCATTTCGGCAAGGGGTTTGCCCCCGAGGAGGACGCCTTCGCCGGTCTGGATACGCAAGACATCGAAGGTGGCGTCGTCATCGCCGATCAGATCGCCTGGCTTTCCGCGAAAGTCGTGGGCAAGCACTCCGCCGGCGATCACTGGCTCTACATCGCGGAAGTCACCAACGCCGAAGTGGATGAAGCCCCCGATCTGAAATCACCCTACGTCCACCTCCGCAAAAACGGTCTCAGCTATTAGCCACCCGACAGGCACAGCAGTTTGAGTATAAGATACGAGTCAACCGCAACTCAAAACTCGAAACTCGAAACGAATAACAATGAATCTCTTCGCCCTCATCGCCGATGACGATGCCTGAGCAAGAACAAGGTTCGCACCTCTCTCAGCATGCTCGGCATCGTCATCGGCGTCGGTGCCGTCATCACGCTCGTTGCCATGGCCCAGGCCACGAAGACCCGCGTCGAGGAGGAGATCGCCAAGCTCGGCGACGACTGGATGTTCATCGGCTATTGGGGCGTCGCCCACGGCGGCGTCCGCAAGGGCGACCAGGAACGCAAGCCCATGCAGACCCGCATCGAGGCCGATGCCATCATGGAGCAGTGCTCCGCCGTCCGCGCCGCCACCCCCCGAAATCGAATGACCATCCAGGTCCGAAGCAGCTACTCCAACTACGCCTCCGGTGTCATCGGCGCCTATCCCTGCTACCAGGACATCCGCCGATGGACCATCGAGTCTGGTCGTCTCCTCAATCAGGAGGACGAGGAGAGCAATCGCCCGGTCTGTGTCATCGGGCAGACTTCCGCCCAGGAGCTGTTCGGCTCCATCAACCCCGTCGGCGAGGTCATCACCGTCAAGAATGCCCGCTTCGAGATCGTCGGTCTCCTCTCCCCCAAGGGCCGGGGGAGTTGGCGCGACCATGACGACGTCATCATCTTCCCATACATGGTGTTTCAAAGGAAGATCGCCGGGTCCGAACGATCCGGCACCATCCTCGCCGCCGCCCACCACGGCATCGATCCCAAGGTCGCCGAGAATCAGATCCGAGGCATGTTGCGCCAGATGCACAACTTGCGGGAGGAAGATCCCGACGACTTCCGCATCCACGCCACCAGCGAATCCGCCGCCGCCAAGGAGGAGTCCAGCGATTCGTTCGCCTGGCTGCTGGGGATGATCGCCGGCGTCTCGCTGGTCGTCGGCGGCGTGGGGATCATGAACATCATGCTGGTGAGCGTCACCGAGCGCACCCGCGAGATCGGCCTTCGGATGGCCATCGGCGCCGGCGGCATGGACATCATGATGCAGTTCCTCATCGAGGCGATCATGCTCTGCACCCTCGGCGGCATCATCGGCATGTTCAGCGGATGGGGGTTCAGCCACGTGTTGACGGCCTGGAAGGGCTATGAGACGGAGGTCTCCTACTGGATCGCCTCGATCGCCATCGGCTTTGCTTTTATTACAGGCGTATTTTTCGGATTCTACCCTGCCTGGCGCGCCAGCCGACTCGATCCTATTGAAGCGCTTCACTACGAATGATGTTCGGAATCCCCGGCCCGATATCCACCGTTCTGTGGCACCGGCTTCCGACCGATGCATGCGTGTGCCACTGCTTCAAGCAGTGAAATCACCCAACGCGACCAGTCCAAAGAGCCCGTTTTTTTTTTATTTTGACGTTTTGACGTTTTGACGTTTCGACGTTTCCCCGCTGCCCACCGAAAACAGCGTCGGCGAGTCTTTCAAAGCCTGGATTCGATCGCGAAGCTCCGCCGCCTTCTCGAACTCCAGCGCCTCCGCCGCCGCGAGCATTTCCGCCTCCAGCTCCTCGATGGATACCGTCAGATCGTACGCATCCTCGCTTGCCCGGATGGCCTCTCGCGCCGTCTTTCGCGCCTTGACCGTCTCCTCCAGCCCCTTTCGGATCGCCTTTCGGATCGTCTCCGGCGTGATCCCGTGCTCCCGGTTATACGCCTCCTGCAAGACCCGCCGTCGCGCCGTCTCGTCCATCGCCTTCCGCATCGCGTCGGTCACCTTGTCTCCATACAGGAAGACCTCCGCATCCACATTCCGCGCGCACCGACCGATCGTCTGGATCAGGCTGGTCGCGCTCCGCAGAAAGCCCTGTTTGTCCGCGTCCAGGATCGCCACCAGCGACACCTCCGGCAGGTCCAGCCCCTCCCGCAGCAGGTTGACCCCCACGACGACGTCGTGCTTCCCGCCACGCAGTTCCCTCAGCAACTTGACCCGCTCCAGGGTGTCGATCTCGCTGTGGAGATAGGCCCCCTTGATCCCCGACTGCCGGATGTAGTCGGTCAGGTCTTCCGCCAGCCGCTTGGTCAACGTCGTCACCAGCGTCCGCTGACCCGCCGCCGCGCGGGCCTGTATCTGATGAACCAGGTCCGGCACCTGCCCCCGCGCCGGCTTCACCGTGATGACCGGGTCCAACAGCCCCGTGGGACGGATGATCTGCTCCACCACTTCGCCACTCGTCTTTTTTAGTTCATACGGCCCCGGCGTCGCGGAGACGAACGCGACCCTGTGCCACATGGACTCGAATTCCTCGAATCGCATCGGCCGATTGTCCAACGCACTCGGCAGCCGGAACCCGTGTTCCACGAGCACCTCCTTCCGTGCTCGATCGCCGTTGTACATCGCCCCGATCTGCGGAATCGTCACGTGGGACTCGTCGACGATCAGCAGGAAGTCCTCCGGAAAATAATCGACCAGCGTATACGGTTTGGAACCCGGCTCCGTCCCGGCCAGGTGACGCGAATAATTCTCGATCCCCGAGCAGTAGCCCACCTCGAGCATCATCTCCATGTCGTACTTCGTTCGCGCCGCCAGTCGTTGCGCCTCCAACAGCTTTCCCTGACGGCGAAACGCCTGTAGCCGTTGCTCCAGTTCCGCCTTGATGTCGGCCACCGCCGCCTCCACCCGATCCGCCGGCATCACATAGTGCACCGCAGGGTAGACATAGAGTTGCTCATGTTCCGCCAGCGTCACCCCGCTGACGGGGTTGATCGTCCCCAACCGCTCGATCTCGTCCCCGAACAGCTCGATGCGATAGGCCAGTTCCTCATAGGCCGGATACAGCTCGATCACGTCCCCCCGCACGCGAAAGGATGTTCGCTTGAGTTCAACGTCGTTCCGCTCATATTGCAGATTGACGAATCGCCGCAGCAGTTCATCCCGCTCGACCTGCATCCCCACCCGAAGATCAATCACGCTCGCCTTGTATTCGTCCGGCGAGCCCAGCCCGAAGATGCACGAGACGCTCGCCACGATCAGCGTGTCCCGCCGAGAGACGACCGCGCTCGTCGCCGCCAGCCGAAGCCGATCCAGATCATCATTTCGGGATGCGTCTTTTTCGATGTAGATGTCGCGGGCCGGAATGTACGCCTCCGGCTGGTAGTAGTCGTAATAGCTGACGAAAAACTCCACCGCGTTGTTCGGAAACAGCTCCCGAAACTCCTCGTAGAGCTGGGCCGCCAGCGTCTTGTTGTGGGAAATAACCAGCGTCGGCAGGTTCAGACGCTGGATGGCATGGGCCATCGTGAACGTCTTACCGGACCCCGTCACCCCCAATAGCGTCTGAAACTTGCGATCCCCCTCCGTATACCCCGCAACAAGTGCATCGATTGCCGCCGGCTGATCCCCCGCCGGTCGCATCTCCGTCACAAGCTCAAACTGATCCATCAATTCCTCTCCGTCCGTTCAGAACTGCTTACATTAGAACTACATACAATCAGATCCACGACCGTCAGAAAGAGGCGAATACCCGACTCCAACCCCATCTCGATCGATCACAACCCCGTCTCGAACCCACGCGCCTTGTTATACCACATCCCGATTCACAACGCCGAAAGACGATCCAATTGATCACCAGGGCAAGATAAGTCAGTGCGATCTTTCCCGACCCATCCCGATAACGCGGTCAATAAAACGCGAAAAAAATCAATAGAATCAGCCGATTTCCTTGATTGTCGAAAACCAATTCCGGTACATTGGGTTAGGAGATTAGGCAATTCCATAGGGTGCCCATCCGGAATTGCAATCACAACGTGACACAGGCAGTGAGCATTCGCTGGTGAGTTGGCGAGATGCCCGCGTGCCTCGCCGTCCATTTTCACCTTGGCGAACCCAGGGGGGGAGGAAGAGAAATGATGTCCAGACGAATGATCCTTGCAGCGGCCCTGACGGCCATGATCGCAACACCGGCGGCACGGGCCGAATTGGCCTCAACCACCGCATTGACCCCGACGGCCCAGCTTGGTGTCACGCCCCCCATGGTGCTCGACTACGAAATCCAAAGCGCCCGAGGCACGGCCACGGCCGGCGCCCCGCGCGATGCCACCGGCGATACCTTCGACGCCGCCGTCCTCGCCCAGGGCAACGTCGCCAGCGCCTTTTTCATCGACGACCTGCCCGATAACTTCCTATTTGCCGATAGTACCCTGGCCAATGGCGGCGACAACCTCACCTATGCCACGCCCGTCACCACCAGCATTGCCATGTTTCAGACGACCCTCGCCAGCGGCAATCTCCTCATCGAGGTTCACGCCATGACCGACGACGGTTCACCCTGGATCGCCGCCGGGTCCATTCCGCCGGCCCCCAACACACACTTCGACACCTGGCGGTTCGATGTCGGCGGGTTCGCGGCCGGTCCGGATGTCCTCGGTGATCCCAATGGTCCCTATACCGTGGTGGATTCCGGAATGGCACTCTGGGGAACCGGCGGATTTCTCGGCGCCTTTGCCCTCGCAACCTCCGACTTCACCACCGGTCTCTCCGGTGTCGGTCTCGTCGGCCTCGGCGGCGCTGACATCGCCGGCTTCGACGTCAACGAGATGTCCCTCTTCTTCGAGATCACGCCGGAGCCGGGCACCCTGTTCCTGCTCGGCATGGGTGGACTCCTGATGCTTCGCCGACGCTCCCGCGCCTGAGCCGATCAGAACTGAACCCGATCAGAGCTGTACAGGGGCAATAACATGATCTCCACAGGTTCCTGTGGCGACCGGTTTTCATTCGGAACACGGGAGTGGAAAGCGCGATGCCGGCCCGTTCCGGTACATGCCGGGGCGGATCGGCTACACCAACCTGGATGCGTGAATAAAACGCCCCGTTTCCAATCCCATCTTTTCTCGGTCCGACGAAAAAAAGTTCGCCTTATTCATTGGATTATTATAAAGACATTCCCCATTATTAAGCATTGTCATATAATAGCGTAATGGCTGCATGCAAATGGCGTCTGTCGCGCTACGCCCTATAACCGATCACTGAAGTAGACCCACTGACTATATCGGCACTTGATTGCTCAATAGCGTCTCGCTATAAGTGATTGCAGAGACATCGGGCAATCGTACAGGTTTACATCTCAATCAATTGAAAGTTCGTCGCGCCGAAGCGATCGACCGGCAACTAAGGCAGCCAGGCCCGATAGGTCAAATCGATGCCTCGATGACTGAGACAAGTGTCGTACGTATGTCTCAAAACTATGCGGGAAAGGGCAATCCGTACACAATAATTTGTGCAAAGTGTGTTGCGCAAAACAATGAAGGTGGAGAGAGAAAAATGAACACAAAAACATTGTTGACACTCACGGCAACCGCACTGTCCACGATCGCCGTATCCCCCGCGTTCGCCCAGTTTGACCGGCTGGAGCCGAGTGCCCATCTCGGCGTCACGCGTTCGATGGTGCTGGACTACACGATTCTCAGCGTCAATGACATGGGCGCGCCCGGCGGCGCGCCGCAGGCCGGCCCCGCCGACACGTTCAACGCGATGGCACTCGCACAAGGGGATATCCTCGGGGCCTTCCCGATTGACGATCCGCCGAACGTCTTCAACTTCGTCAATGGCACAGTCGTCAATGGTGGCGATAACCTGACCTATCCGCCCGGTACAACCACTACAAGTGTCAGGATGACGCAATCCACCCTCGCCAACGGAAACATCCTCTATCAGATCAACACCTTCACCGACAACGGATCCCCTTGGGTGGCGCCAGCCGCCGGTGTCCCCCTTGGGAACAATTTCTTCGATTCCTGGCGATTTGACGTCGGTGGATATTCCGCCGGAATTGATCCGCTTGCCGATCCCAGCGGGCCATTCACGGTGGTCGATTCCGGCATTGCCCTGTTCGGCACCACTGGCTTGCTCGGCACGTTCCCGCTCACCGCAACCGATTTCAGCACGGGCCTCGCCGGTACCGGCGTCATCGGGCTGAACGGAGCCGACATCGCCGGCGTCGACATGAATGAGATGGCCATCTTTTTCGAGGTCGTTCCCGAACCCGGCACCCTCATGATCCTCGCAACCGGAGCCATCGCCCTCATTCGCCGCCGTCGATAGAGCACGAAAAGCACAGGTCATCCCCCCATCCGCGACCTGCCGGCATGCTGGAATGGCCAACTGGAAATCATCCGATCTCCACGTACAGGCCGTGTGCCACTGCTTCAAGCAGTGCGAATCCCAGGAAGAAGCACGGACGCTTGCCCTTTACATTGCGAAGCAAAGTCAAGGGTCAGTCCGCGTGCGGCCCCCGCCCCAGGGTCCATGACAGTTCAGGCGGGATCTTGGCGCAGCACAGTCCGGCGAAATC
>JBHHUV010000064.1:0-10526 GCA_046754005.1 Phycisphaerae bacterium
CGCATGGTTTGCCGACATGCCGGTGTCGCCCCCACCACATGCCCTTCAGCTCGGGCTCCACGTAGAACCAGTATTGATCTTCATTGGAGCCGATCTGCATGACCGGCGTGCCGAGACCGTGGCGGAGGTCCATTCGGAGCCTTCGCGGCTTGACGTAAAGTAGATTGCCGTCCAGATTTTGAACGTGTTCGTTCCCCTTCGTGTCGATCAGGTGGGCCGTGACGTGAACGGTATCCGACCAGAGTGCCCGGTCGAGTGCCGCCGCGTTTTCCTGTATGGCGGCTACGATCTCTGCCGTGGTTCGGTGGGGGGGCGGATGATGAGGGGAATCTTGCACGGTCGGTTTGCCCACCGGCGGGCAACCGGCGACGGCCGCCAGGAGTGCTGCAAAAAGGAATCGAACCGAGAATAAAAAGAAATGAGCAGATGGAAAACAACGACGCCCGGATCGTTTGGTCACAGTTGCGTCTCCGGTGTGTCGGCAATGGAATCCAAAGATGTCTCAACCTCAACATCTTCTGCCACCTGACCGTGAAGTATGGCGTTGAGTTCCCGGCTCAGGGCCTCGATTTCCGACTCGTTGAGGGATGGATTGACAACGCGATGTTCGCTCTTGTCTCGCATGAGACGAAGCTGCCAGAGTTCTCGATCACCCTCTCGCAGCGTTTTTTCGTACTTCAACAGCCGCTTACGCATCAGGATGAGCGAGAGGACAAAGCGGAATCGAACCTTCAGCCCCTCCTTCGCGTCGGCGAGCCGGAGGAAGAAATTGATGAGCAACTCGTCATCGACGAACGTCTTTCTGGGCTCGTCCTTCTTCGGGAGCCGGGTCTTGAAGTGACAGAGTGTTCCCTCGGGCGGGCCATTCCATGCGTCGAGCGCGTAGTCCTTCCGCTCCAGACCGTCGGGCCCCTCGAGGACGACGGTATAAAAATCCTCTCCCTCAGAGAATACGCGGCCGCTGATGCAACACTGACCGGTTGATCGTGAGACTTCGTAATCCGACATGTGACGTGATGATTCCATCCATGAAAAAACCGTGTGAAGCGACGGTCGCGCCCGTCCATGCCGGGATACTATAGCACGTGTGGGGTTCGGGACACAATCCTGCGGATGACCCTGCCGAATGGGTGCGCAAAAAAAAATCCCCGGTTGGGGATCCTTTTTTGGATTATGTGAATATCGCTACGATCGGTTCAGGATCGCTTGCGGCGAAGAATGAGCGAGACGCCGCCAAAAATGAGGAACATCGCCGTGGCCGGTTCCGGAATCGCCCGAACCTCGACGACGAAATCGTTGTAGTCAAAATCGGACGTGGTCGCGGCCGTATCTTCCCAGAACAGTAGCCAGACGGTATCAGCGGTACCAAGACCGTCGATCTTATAGGTGATCAGGTGGTCGGCACCGTCCGTGTTTTGAGGCTCCTGGGACCACCACATGTCCGGGCTGGATGGATTGCTGCCCCAGAGGAAATCGCCCATGATGTTGACTGGGACGCCCGGTCCGCCGACATCGGCGTCGGTCAACAACTCGGTATAAGCCGTGCCCATTCCTCCGCCGTTCCAGCCAAACGATTGATTCAGTAAAGCAAACTTGGCCGAGGCGGTGACTGTGGAGATGCCGTCGGTCCAGACCTGGTCGACGCCGTTCTGGTCGCCGGTGACGAGGTGGAGTGTCTCCATGATGCTGCCCTGGTCGAAGACACGCCGGGCGGTCACGGTTCCGTTGGTGAAATCCAACCCGGAGGCGACGAAAGTCGCACCGTAGATGTCGTCAAGTATTTGCGAATGGGTCGGTTCGAGGGGGGCATTGAACCCGTCGTTAAAAGACGTGTATGTAATTCCATTCGCGAAGACCGCTGTCGCGTTTACGGCAAGGACCGTAACCAGTGCGGCAGATACGATCATGCCCATCGTCGCAGCCCGTGTGTTCCGGCCCACAATTTGGGGAGAGGACACTTCGATCCTTGGAGTGTGCATCACTTTCCTTCTCTCCTTTATCCTGCTTCCTTCCCTTGCGACGGGCGCAACCCCGTGCGTGCTTCTTTCGCTTCCCTGACTACTGCCGCCACTATACACCAATCCGGACTCAGAATTCAAGGGATATCGCACGTTTTTTGCGCGCTTTTATTTGGGACACATGGGATCAGCGGACACCCTTGTCTGCTGACAACATGATTATTTAATGTCTTATGTAACAAGCAGTTAGGGGAATAACACCGTCATGACAATTCATCAATTGAGTTGCTGTTAGCGCTCTGTGGAATGCCACCATTGCTCAAACTCGCATTTTTCTTCATCGATACCCCGCTCACTGGCTGTTTGCTGTGAGGTGATCATTTCGGAATTCGACCAAGATTTGGCTTGACTGATATGGGCATTTGATAGATTTCTCACAAAAGACCGATAATATGATGTTCAATACGTTAAACATACCGTTTCGACGACATGTTTGTGCGAAGACTTACCTGGAGCCAAAGGAGTTGCTCATGATCGTTATCCATCACAGACGATTCTCATTGCCGCTACTCGCCCTTCCCATGTTCATTCCGAGTCTGCTGGCGGCACAGACCACACCCGATGATCGCATTGAACGTGTGGATGATGCTCTGCACGGACGATTGGAGGTTTCTCAGACCGAACGATCATCCCCGATGGCACTGACTTTTCGAGATGAGGCCGTCGAGGAAGACGCCTATTTTGAGGATGAGACATCGGAAGAGGAAACGGTTTCTGAGACCACGACCGGCGATTCGATCCTCTGGGATGGGTTTATTTATGGCGATCCGCACTTTCGGGACACGCCCCGCCCGATCGGTTCGCCCCTCTACTTCGAGGATCCATTCATCAACAGCGACGTGCGGGCGGGCTTCATCTGGCACAAGTTCCCGAACAACGGCGGTCTTCGCGGCGGCCAGCTCACGGTCTATACTCTCCAGCTCCGCCTCGCCCTGACCGAGCGTCTCCAGTTTATGGCGACCACCGACGGATACTCACATCTGGAAAGCCCGATTCTCGACGACGACAGCGGATGGAACGATCTGGCCTTCGGTCTCAAGTATGCCCTCTATGTGGACCATGAGAATGATTTTCTGCTCTCGACCGGTCTGCGCTGGCGGCTATCCAACGGGCATGCCAACACCCTCAACGGCGGCGTGGACGAGTTGAATCCGTTTATCTCCGCGTATAAAGGTGTTGGGAAGTGGAACTTCATGGCCCATGTCGGCGGCCGGATCGCGATGGACGAACACAAGGGCAATCACATCCTCAGTTGGGATATGCACGTGGACTACGAACTGATGGAGAATTTCTTTCCGTTGCTCGAGGTTCACGGCCTGCACTATCTGAGCAACGGCGACAACCTTCCGCTGGACATCGGCGGTGGCGATTATGCCAACATCGGCTCCAACAACGTCGCCGGAACGGCGGCCTACTGGGGAAGCCTGGGGTTCCGCTGGAATATCGTCGACCACATTTCCTGGGGTACGGCGTGGGATTTCCCGCTCCAGAATCCCGACAACAACGACATTTTCGAACAGCGTGTCACGACAAATGTCATCTTCACATTCTAGTCCGCGCATCTGATTCGCCGAGATACAGGAAGGAACCCGTTTATGTTGCGAATGATTGTTACGCACAAGTCTTGGAAGTGGAGCCTGCTATTGGCCTCCGCGGTATTCGGCATTCTGCCCGGCGGCTGCGAAGAGACCATCCTGCGAGCGGTCACACCATTGTTGATCTGAGTAATCGGGACGTCGTATGTCGAGCCGCATGAATTCCGAAACAACCCACCCCTACGGGGCGATGAGGGACTATTCATGAGAAGGAAACAATTGTTGCTCAGTACCCTGACCGTTGGAACGCTCTACTTTGTAGGCTTGGGCGGTTGTGTGAATGAGCTCTTATTCGCCGTCGCGCCGCTCATCAACTGACGCGGAGTTTCCCCCGAAACCAGAAGCAGGATGGGTTGTCAAAAATCCATCTGTTGAACCCGCGTGGCATGCGTAATACGGGTCATCAGACCTGTTGCTTGATCTTCTGACTCCATTCCACCCTCCGCAGCGTCCTTCACAGCACAAAATCCGCGTCATCCTCGCGCGGATCGTGTACAGGAGCGGGCGGACGCTCCCGCTTGACTTGCGGAAAGACAAGGATCATCGCCATCCCCGCCGAAAACCCGCCGATATGGGCCCAATAAGCCACATGGCTCCCGCCGTAACTGAAATAGGCCGGGTACAGGTTTTGTATACCAATATAGAAAAGAAGGTAGATCCACGCCGGCAGACTGAACGTTGCCGGATACCATCCGATCGGTACAACCGCCAGGATGCGGGCTTTGGGAAACAACAAAATATAAGCGCCCATCACTCCGCTGATCGCGCCGCTGGCGCCGACAAGCGGCGTAAAACCGAGTCCGGAATCGAACAGGGAGTGGGCCAGATTTCCGCAGACTCCTGTCCCAAGGTAAAAAACAAGGAATAACCACGGCCCCAGCCGGTCCTCGATGTTATTCCCGAAGATCCAGAGAAAGAGCATGTTGCCGATCAGGTGCCACCAACCGCCGTGGAGAAACATGCAGGTGAAGATGTTGACCCACGCCGGAATGGCCGTGGCCGATTCGATTGCCTCGGTATCCGGAACCAACAAGGGTTGCCGCGTACGCAGATTGATCAGCGGTCTCCCGAGGCGGTCACGAGCCTGTTGTAAGGGTGGGTGTTGATGAATGCCCTCCTCGAAGGCATCGGCCGGTTCCTCCAACTCGGCGGGTACGAATCCGTATTTCCAGGTGAAATGGGATTGATCGACCGGACCCCACGCCTCGGACAGGAATATCAGGGCGTTGAAGGCGATCAGAATGATCGTCACATAGGCCATCGAACTCGTCGGATTGTTGTCACGGATTGGAAACATGGGTGAATAGCGAATTTAGAATAGCGAAAAAGCCGAGTGTCATGCCTTCACGTCCTTCCAGTATTGGGGCGGGCAGGCATCGTTGAACTGCGAATCTATACTACGCGCCCTGCCGGGAATCGTGTTCACAATCGACCGGAAGATTCTCCAGAAACTTGACTATGTGCCGGATGGCCGGCGCCAGTAGCGTTAGACTGTCCCGAACGGCACCGGGGCTGCCGGGCAGCATGACGATCAGCGTGTGACCAGCCACACCCGCACCCCCTCGGGAGATGATCGACAGCGGCGTTTTTGGATAACTGCCCGTTCGCATGATCTCACCGAAGCCGGGGAGTTCTCTATCGAACAACGGAACCAATGCCTCGGGGGTGACGTCTCGCTCGGCTATGCCGGTCCCACCGGTTGTGACGATCAGGGAGACGTGGTTGATCTGTGTACGGATTCCCTCCTGAATCGCCGCTACTTCGTCGGGGATGATGCCCCGATGGGCCACGACGTATCCCATCGATTCGACGATCTCCGACGCCGCCGGTCCGCTTATATCCTCCGCGGCGCCTTGTGACCGCTTGTCAGAAATCGTGAATATCGCCGCCGAGGACATGAAGTGTATCGTACCGGATCGGTTCATCTCCGCCAGTTGCATCCCTATTTGCTGCATCCCTATTGGTGTCCCCCCAATGCTGATACCGAGTCCGGCGGATTGTCTTTGGGTCAGGATATTCCCTCGTGCTTCCAGTTCATCTCACGTGAGAAGTCATTGAAAACATCAGGAGGCCCGTTTTTCGGCTTTGTATTGAGCGGGGTCATATGTATTTCAGGTTCGCGGATGTTGTTTGCAAGGTGGGAACCCTACTTTGGTCTTGTGAGACGGACGGATTGTATCGCCCTTTCAGGGCTGGGTGCGTGTGTGGCTGCTGACCCAGGGCGGTGCTGCGCGGCTAATCAGCCGCTTCGCTCTGCCCTGGGCTGACTTGTTGCGGCCCCTTCGGGACGAAAAAAAGAAGAATGAGATCTTGCTGCCTAGTCGGGGTGTGACTCTCCGGAAGCACGAGGGAACTTCCGGCTCCATGTTTTATCTTCAACTGATGCCATAGCCCTGACCGATAAGCAGAAAGCATTGGCCGTGTAGGCAGAAGGATCTGCAAGCCGTACACTTTTTCGACGTGGAGCAGGCACCCGGGTCAAGGCGGACCCGAGCGTCTGGATAGGACCGACTTCGATCCCGGTCCTGCTGTCGGACTCTGGTGGTCGGCTGGCGGCCGATTCTTTTGGTTTCTCCTTCCTTCCTGAGCAAAGGCTGTATCTGGCGGGGTCGGCCTTTGCTCCAGATTCACGAGCTGCGTCCGCCAGGCGGTTCAGCAGATGGGTCACATGACCCATCCTTCGGCCTCTGGTATCATCCCCCACTCGAACAGAGGGTCTTTCAATGCGCGCCATCGTCGTTTCCGCGGGCGAGGCAAAACTCACGGAACAACCTCAACCCGTTCCCGAATCCGGCGAGGTGCTTATCCGGGTCCACCGTGCCGGAATCTGCGGCACCGATCTGGAAATTATCAAGGGCTATGCCGGCTACGAGGGGATTCTCGGACACGAATTCGTGGGTACGATCGTCTCCGGATCGGCGAAACGGATCGATCGCCGCGTCGTTGGCGAGATCAACTGCGTCTGCGGGAAATGCGACCTGTGTGCCGGCGGGCTCTCCACCCATTGTCGCCGTCGCACCGTTCTGGGTATCGATTCTCGCCCCGGCGTCTTCGCCGAGTACGTCACGCTGCCGGAGCGAAACTGCCACGATGTACCCGATAGTGTCTCCGACGAGGAGGCCGTCTTCGCCGAACCCCTCGCGGCGGCGATCCAGATCATCCGGCAGGTCAAGATCGAGCCGAAGATGGAGGTCGCCGTGCTTGGGACCGGTCGGCTCGGGCTGCTGGTTGCACAGGTTCTCGCGTTGAGCGGTTGCCGCCTCACCGCGATTGGTCGCAATCCCCGGACCCTCGGCCTCCTCGATCGCAAGCGTATCCGTACGCTTCCTGTTGTTGAACTGTCCGGAAAAACTGAACATGACCTCGTCGTCGACTGCACCGGTTCCCCCGAGGGGGTAACCATCGCGATGAACCTGGTCCGACCCCGTGGGACTCTCGTTCTCAAGACGACCTGCCATGGAGATGCTTCGATCGATCTGACGCCACTGGTCGTGAACGAGATTACCCTCCTCGGCAGCCGCTGTGGACCGATCGGCGAGGCCCTCGCCATGCTCGCACGAAAGGAAATCGACGTTACCAGCCTGATCACACAGAGTGTCCCTCTCAGCCAGGGCATAGAGGCATTCGATCTGGCCGCCCGTCCCGACCAGATCAAGATCCTTTTGAAGAACGACGAATGAACCCATCCCCTGATGCTTATAACGATGTCCCGACAACCTCGCTATCCGAAACATCCTTGGAGAATACCACGCTGTTTCGGTTTCCTTCATTCGAGGCCGTCGATGGGTTCGCCCATGCGATCACTTCGCGACCTTGGAACATGGCAACGCATTGCGGAGCGGACGTGGATCAGACTGTCGCCCGACGGCAGCGGATCTGCCAGACCCTTGGACTGCCCTTCAACAAGCTGACTGCCGTCGATCAGATCCACAGCCCGCACGTCATCCGCATCCTGCCCGCCGACGTGGGTGCCGGTCGCGAAGGTCGCCACACGGCCCTGCGCTTCATCGACGGGATGATCTGCGACCTGCCCGGAGCAGCGCTTATGCAGTTTTCCGCGGACTGCCCGATCCTCCTGCTCGTGGATCCGAATCGCCGTATCCTCGGCACCGCCCATGCGAGTTGGCGCGGCACCGTCGCTAGGATCGCGACCGAGCTGGTTCATCAGATGCGCCGTGAATTCGACGTGAATCCCGCCGAGTTGATCGCGGGTATCGGCCCCTGTGCCGGACCCTTGGAGTACGAGGTGGGGGAGGCCGTTCGTCGTGTCGCCCTCGCCCGGTTGCCTGACGCCGATGGTTTCTTTCCCCGAGTGGGCGAAACGCTGCGGTTCGATCTTCGTGGCGCGAATGTCGATCAACTCCGCCGGGCCGGTGTCGATCCGTCCCATATCAGCGTCGCCTCGATCTCGACCATGATCGATGAACGGTTCTACTCCCATCGCCGCGACGGTCCCGAGACCGGCCGCTTCGCCCTCATCGCCGGATGGCTGGAGCGTCACTCCATTTGACCATTCCCCGGCCCCCTGATCCCTGATCCCGTAACTTATCGGCCATCCTTCACGGACATGCATTTCCCAACTGTTCGTTACCGGAACGAAGCAAACTTACGTTCCTATCCGGCCGATGAACCGATGACACACGGACACTGTAAGGAACGCACCGCATGGCCAAGGAACGATGTGTTATATTAAGCTCCGGCGGCTTGAACAGCGCCGTCGTCACGTCGATCGCTCGGCACGATTATGAGCTGTCGCTTCTCCACGTTCGTCTTGGACATCGTGCCTCCAGTCGCGAAGACGAGCTATTTGCGAAGCAGGTCGAGTTTTTTGAGGCCCCGCGTCATCTGGCCGTCGATATGCCGCACTTCGCGGCCATCGGCGGCAATGCCCGCGTCAGCCGCAAGATGCAGATCGAGGACGCCCTCGCCATGGGCGAGGGGAAGACGAACAGCTATATTCCGGGGTTGATCAAGACGCTGCTGGGGGTCGGCTTTTCCTGGGCCTCGGTCATCGGGGCATCGAAGGTCTACCTCGGCGTCAGTGAGGATCTCGGCCCGCCCGGCCCGCGTACCGGCAGCATCTATCCCGATTATGCCCGCGAACACATCGAGATGTGTCGGCACGCCTACACGGCTGCCTCGCCCCGCCGCGTGATGTCGATCGAGACGCCCGTCATTGACCTGTCACGCAGCGACATCGTCAAGCTCGGCCACCGGCTGGGAACCCCGTTTGAGCTGACGTGGTCGTGCATCTCCTCGAACGGCGAAGCCTGCGGCGGCTGCCTGGGCTGCGCCACGCGCGGACGCGGATTCCTTGACGCCGGTCTCCCCGATCCCATCTTTGCGTCGCCAGCCACCCCCGAGCCCGTCGAACAATCATAGCGTCCGTATCACGCGGGCCTGAATGATGGGGAGCATCGGCGTCCCGCCGGTGCGTTTTTTCTACGTGCTTCCAGTTCATCTCGCGTGAGAAACTATTAAAACATCAGGGCGCCAGTTCTTCGGGGTTGTATTACGCAGGGTGCATGCGTTTTCCAGGTCCGCGGATACCGCATACAGGGAGGGGAAAACAATATTCCGGCATTGTGAGGCGGACGGGTTGTACCGCCCTTTCAGGGCTGGGTGTGTGTGGTCTGCTGACCCAGGGCGGCGCTGCGCGGCATACGCCGCTTCGCTCTGCCCTGGGCTGATATGTTGCGCCCCTTCGGGGCAAAAAGAGGCGGGGGTCGGGGGTCAACAGATGGGTCGATGACCCTTTCTTACACGGCTGTCGATGTGTGTATATTCAGAAACACGAGGATATGTTGACGTTTCGGCGCTTCCCTACATGCGTTCCAGCGTTTCGATGCCCAGAAGGCCGAGTCCCGTTTTGAGTGCGCGGGCTGTCAGATCGCAGAGGCGGAGTCGGGAGCCGTAGGTTGCCGCGTCCGGGGCCTTGAGGACCGGGCAGGACTCGTAGAAGGACATGAACGCCCCCGCCAGTGTGTAGAGGTATTCGCAGAGGATGTTGGGCAGCAACGAATCGGCGACGGCATCGATCGTCTCCGGAAATCGAACCAATGCCAACACCAGCGCCCGCTCGGTCGGATCGACCAGCCGAATAGCCGCCTGCGTCGGGTTTACGTCGAACGACCGGGTCTCCTCGCCCTTGCGGTGGATCGAGCGGATTCGGGCGTAGGCGTAGAGCATGTACGGCGCCGTGTTGCCCTGAAGGGCCAGCATCTTGTCCCAACTGAATACGTAGTCCGTGTTTCGATTTTGACAGAGGTCGGCATACTTCACGGCCCCGATGCCGACCGTCTCGGCGATACGCGCGATTTCCGCGTCGTCGAAGCCCCTGCGTTTCGTCGGATCGGCCTCGGATGCGCGGACCAGGGCCTCCGCCCGCCGGACCGCCTCGTCGAGCAAGTCCTTGAGCTTCACGCTCTCGCCCGCCCGTGTTCGCAACATCCGCCGGTCATCGCCCAGGACCGAACCGAAGGCGACGTGTTGGAGGACGGCATCGCGTTGTTCACCGCGGGTCCAGCCGAGTGCGCGGATCGTGGGAAAGAGCATCTGAAAGTGGAGCTTTTGCGGCGCGCCGACGACGTAGATCACCCGATCGGCCCCCAGCCCGCCGCCGAGCCGTTCGAGTTCGGTGGCCAGATTCGCCGTATGCAGACGAATGGGATGGCGATCGCGGTGGGCGAGCCGATAGAGCATGCCCGCCACGTCGGTGGTTGCGTAGAGCGAGGCGCCGTCGGACTTGCGGATGATCATGGGCAGTGGATCGCCCTGCGGCCCCTTGAAGGCGGGTGCGCCGCCGGGCTTTTCGAGGAAGACGCAGAGTGCGCCCTGGTCCTCGCGGCAGTGGGCGAGAAGCGCCGTGTCGTGGGGGGCCAGAAGGTGGCGGGGCGGATAGTTGGTGTGGGGG
>JBHHUV010000065.1:0-10372 GCA_046754005.1 Phycisphaerae bacterium
AGAACGGTACGTACACTACCCGTTGGCGCGGGTACCTGATACGTCTGCAAGAGATGAATTGATTTCGGATTGGGTACACGTTCTGGGTGATATCATGGTTCTCATCGTCGATCCGCACGATCAGCAGATGGGTCAGATGACCCATCCTACACCGTTGCGTACACTACCCGCTGGTGTGGTCCGCGTCCCGGACCCACGCACTCCGCCAACATCCTGCCGTCACACCGGTATTGAAAGGATCCTGATGCATATGAAACCCTGCCGCGATCGTTCGATCGTAGTCGCCATCGTGTTTATAACCATCTTGTTCACTCTCGGATCGGGTTGTCTCGGTCGTTCGCCGTGGGACAACCCTACCGATCAGCCGACTGCCTTCGCCGACTATTGGGAATATTCACTTCGGCGCAATCCCGGGCGGGCCACCTACCTGGGAGACCATCGCTACGACAACAAACTTTTCGACTATAGCGATGGTGCCCGTCGGGCGGAGATTAAAAAATATCAATCTCTTCTCCGGCAGGTCGAGCGTCAAACGCGCCATCCATCGCACCGGGGCGATCCTCTCTCCGTCGAACTCTTCGAATCCATGCTTCGGGACCGAATCGAGCTTGCCCAATTTCCCGAATATCTCATGCCCATCAAGCAGCAGGACAGTCCACAGATTACCCTGGGTATGATCCAGACCTACCATCCCTTCAACACGCCGAAAGACTGTGAGAACTATGCCGCTCGCCTGCGCGGCTTCGACCGGCAGGTTGACGATCTGATCGACCGGATGGACGAAGGTGTGCGTCGCGGAATCGTCCGCCCGAAAATCACGATCGAACAAACGCTGCCGCAATTCGATAGGCTGATCACGGACGACCCCAAGGACAGCCCGTTGTATGCGCCGGCGAATAAGCTGACCGTGTCCGTCGGCGGCGAGGAATCTCGCGCGCTCATAGAGACGGCGACGGCCGAGGCGATCGTCTCGCTCAAGCGGCTTCGAGACTATCTGAAAAATCGATATCTGCCCAACTGCCGCGAGACCGTCGGCTATTGTCATCTGCCCGGTGGCAAGGCCTGGTACCGCCGCCTGGCCCGCCATCACACGACCACCGATTTCACGCCGGAGGAGATCCACCGGATTGGTCTCGAGGAACTGAAACGAATCCACGATGAGATGCGGGGCATTATGAAGGAAGTCGGCTTCACCGGCGACCTGCACGCGTTCATCGAACACCTGCGGTCCGACCCGGCGCAACACAACAAGACTGCCGACGAAATCATGCGTCGCCATCGGATGATCCTGGCCCGCAGCGACGCCAACCTGCCCGAGCTGTTCGGCGTATTGCCCCGGACTCCGTACGATTTGAAGGAAATCGAGCCGTTCCGCGCAGCGGGGGCGCCGGCAGCCTATTACTACAACGCTCCAGACGACGGATCACGTCCCGCGTATTTTTATGTGAACACCTGTCAGCCCGACACGCGGCCCCTCTACACCATGGAGGCCCTCGCCTACCACGAGGCCATGCCCGGCCATCACCTTCAGCTCTCCCTTGTCCAGGAGAAAAAGGGCCTTCCTGCCTTCCGGCGATTCGAGGGCATCACCGCCTTTATCGAAGGCTGGGGTCTCTATTCCGAACGGCTCGGCTACGAACTGGGCGGCTATCGCGATCCCTATTCACGATTCGGGCAGTTGACCTACGACACCTGGCGGGCATCCCGCCTTGTTGTCGATACCGGCATGCACTATCTCGGATGGACCCGCGAGAAGGCGATCGAGTTCATGAAGGCCAACACCGGTCTCAGCGAGCAGAACATCGTCTCCGAAGTCGATCGCTACATCGCCTGGCCCGGACAGGCCCTCGCCTACAAGATCGGCCAACTGGAAATCCTCAAGCTCCGAAGGCGGGCCGAGGCCGTTCTTGGAGACGCCTTCGACATCCGCGGATTCCACGACCACCTGCTCGCCGAGGGTTCGATGCCGCTGTCGATGATGCGTGCCCGTATGAATGCCTGGATCGCCGCCCAATCGGCTTCAGTTGAACAGCATTGAGGGTCCATCCAGACATTCTCGCGCGATTTCCAGTAGTGAAAGTACGGGTGAAACGCCTTTGCAACTCGATCGTAATCGGTGATAGAACTTGATTCAGCCTGTGCCCCCTCTAGAATAGGAGGCGGCGACACGGAACCCGCTCAAGCCCCAGCGCGTCGCACTACATACCCCTGAACGCGCCGGCCTCATGAGGGAGAGACATGCCTTCCAACTCTGAACTGCAGCCAGCAAAAGATCCCAACCCCGTCGATTGCCACCAGGTCGAGGCCGCCGATGCCGCTGCCGTTCCCAAAAATCCGGCCATCAACCGCCTCTTCCGAGCGTGTTGCAAGCTCGGGGCGAGCGATCTTCACCTCAAGGCCGACTCGCCGCCGAGGTTTCGGCTTCCCAAGGGCATCAGAACCGCCCAGGAACCCCCGCTCTCATCCGACGAGATCGAGTCCATGCTCTTCGAGGTCATCACAGAGACACAGAAGAAATACTTTTTTGAACACGGGGCCCTTGACTTTGCCCACCAGGTTCCCGATCTGGACCGTTTTCGCGTCAACATGTTTCGCCAGCGGGGCATGACCTCCGTCGCCGCCCGTCGCGTCACCAAGGAAATCAAGACCTTCGAGGAACTCGGTCTGCCGCCGATCCTTCGCGACGTGTCGAAGTTTCACCAGGGGCTAGTTCTCCTCGCGGGGATCACCGGTTCGGGCAAGTCGACCACCATCGCCGCCATGATCAACGAGATCAACGAGTCGCGCGCCTGCCATATCGTCACCATCGAGGATCCGATCGAGTACATCTTCGAGGACAAGAAGGCCTTCATCAATCAGCGCGAGATCGGCATCGACGTGCAGGATTTTCACGCCGCGCTCAAATATCTCATGCGCGAGGATCCCGACGTCGTGCTCGTCGGCGAGCTGCGTGATCGAGAGACCTTCGAGGCCGCCATGCACGCCTCGGAGACCGGTCACCTGGTTCTCGGAACGATCCACGCCTCCAGCGCCTCGCAGACCATCACGCGAATCCTCGATTTGTTCCCGGAAGAGGCACGAAGCCTGATCCGCCAGTCGCTGGTCTTCAACCTGAAATCAGTCATCTGTCAGAAACTGTTGTCGTGCATCCAGCCGGGCCGGGCGCGGATCCCCTGCTGCGAGATCATGATCACCAATGCCTCGATCCGGAAGCTGATCGCCGAGGGTCGTGATTTCGAAATTACCTCAGTTCTCAAGACCGCCACCGAGGAAGGGATGCAGGACTTCACCGAGGCGCTCTTCCTGCTGATCGACGGCGAACATCTGGATATGAAAGTTGCCATGGAGGTCGCTCCGAATCCGGACGAGCTGAAGATGCGTCTGAAGGGCATCCGATCTGGAGCGTCGTCGTCGATTCTGGGGTAATAGGTTGCTGCCTAAGTCAAAAACAATCGGGGTCCACAATTCGACCGGATACATGTTCGATCGCGGGATTCCCCCGCTCGAGCGATGTCATCATCAAACATTCACTGCCCGGGGTGATTCACAAAGCGGCGCAACGTATAGCGTTGCCCACGGACAGTCGTTGGCTCCCACACCCCATCGCTTGATATTTGTCCCGCTATTTGGGATGATAGGGATTGTCAAGGACATGCGTCGTATGTGGGATGACACCCCGGCGCACATTCGTTAAGGGAAGGGATCCTTTCTCTCTCAGGCGGCCCTATGCCAAGGCTTATCATTCAATCCCAGGGTCAATCGCGCATCGTGGAATTCAACGGTGCCCGGCTCACGCTCGGGCGGCAGTCCGACAATGACGTTGTTCTCCAGGACAAGGCCGCATCTCGATCTCATTGCATCATCGAGCACCATAACGGAGGCTTTCAGATCAGGGATCTGAAAAGCCATAACGGAACCTGGATCGGCGAAAATCGTATCATCGAGGCCGATCTCACATTCAACGACACCATCCGAATCGGACATACGTTCATCCGCATGCAGCCGGATGAGGCCGAATCCGATGTCGACGATGCGGTCCCCACTGCCGAGATTCTCAGCGAGGATGAAGTCGAGGAACTGCCCCCCGCATCTCTGGACGATACGGTCGTCTCCACGGCCCTGGCTGCCCGGGCCATGGCTGCCGGCCCGCTTTCCAAGCAGTTGGCTCCCCTGTTGCAGGCATGCGTCAACGTGCCCAAGCCGATGTTCGCGCCTGAGACCACGAAGGCTCTGAGGCTGCTGAACAAACGATCCAAGGCAATCGCGCCCAATCGAGGCCAGGACGCCGGTACCACCGGTGACGCCATCGAGGCCCTGCGGCAGTTGTTGTTCGTCGCCTTCCGCACGCGGGCGACCGACATCCACATCGAACCCAAGGGCGACACCTACACCCTTCGCTTCCGCATCGACGGCCTCATGCACAACGTCGGCGCCATCACCACCAAAATGGGCGTCTCGATCCTGAACGTGATCAAAATTCTGTGCGAGGTGGATATCGCCCGGAAGAGTTTCGTTCAGGAGGGAAGCTTCGCAGTCGAGCTGGTGCATCGCCGTGTTGATTTTCGAGTCAACCTGACACCCACGGTTCACGGCCAGAAGCTCGCCCTTCGCTTTCTGGATAAGGGTACGGTTCCCGATCATTTTGAGGAACTGGGTATGGCCGAGAGTGGCGTCCTCGAATTGAATCGCATCTGCTCGCAGGACGCGGGTATGGTTATCCTGGCAGGCCCCACCGGCAGCGGCAAAACCACGACTCTCTACACGGCCCTCAAGTCGATCAGTGCCGAAACGCGGAACATCGTCACCATTGAGGATCCGGTCGAATACGAATTGGCCGGTACGACACAGATATCCATCGATCCCAAGCACGATTTGACGTTTGCTTCCGTCCTGGGTTCGGTCCTTCGGCAGGATCCTGATGTCATCCTCGTGGGTGAGATTCGCGATCAGGAGACTGCCAAGATGGCCATGCAGGCGGCGACCACCGGACATCTGGTGCTGACAACGCTGCACGCACGTGACACCGTGGGCACCGTGTTTCGCCTGCTCGATCTCGGTGTGGAACCCTTTCTCATTGCCAGCGCCGTGACGATGTGTATCTCACAGCGTCTCGTTCGCACATTGTGCGATAACTGCAAGCGGCCCTACAAACCCGACGCAAGCCAAATCCGTCAAATGAAGCTGGAAGGGCGCACCTATGAACATTTATACGACAGTGTCGGCTGCAAGCGGTGCATGAATGTCGGTTTCCGAGGCCGTTCGGCCATCTTTGAAATCCTGATGTTCAACGCCCAGCTTCGCGACGTCATCCTCACACAGCCCACCATTTCCGATATCCGCAAGGCGGCCGGCGAGTGGATGTTCGAAACCCTCACCGAGTGTGGTTACCTAATGGTGATCGAGGGAACCACCGCTTTCAAGGAAATCGACCGCGTCTCCGGAATGGTTTAACGAAACGTCAAAACATCAAAAAGTCAAAATAAAAACAACAGTAAAAAAAACAACAGCAGCAGCCACTCCTGCATCAACGATGCAGAAGTTTTTGTTGTTCGTTGTAGTTTTTTTATTTTGACGTTTTGACGTTTCGACTTTTCGACGTTTCCCTATGGAAGCAGCGCGGTGACGAACGGGGCGATGTCCAGACCGTCGTTGGCCAGATCGGCGTTCATGTCGGCGGTATCCCGATCCTGTTGCGTCGCCGCGGGGGGATCGAGTAACACGGCTACGAACAGGGGTACGTCCGGTAGGTCGACAACACCATTCCCATCCATATCGCCCAGCAACATACCCGGGAGCGTTGCTGAAAGGTCGAAGGTCACCGTTGCCAGATCCATCGCACCAGGAAAAGTGGAATCATCGCGGGTGGAAAACTCCAACGTTGCGGTGTGTGTGCCCGTCGCCGCGCCCGCGTCGTCGAAGGCGACAGTGAAATCCGCGAAGGTCGTGATCCCGGCGGTCGGAACAAACCCGGGTACGCTGAACCGCCCCTGTGGATCGTTAAGAATGGTGACGGCGAAGACATCGAGCGGAACCGAGAAGATCGGATCGAAGTTGATGTTGTGGATCGTGGCGGTCTGATTCGTAAACTGTCCGACCGGGTGGGACCCGAAATCGAGCGGAGCGACAAGGATCTGGCTGTTCGGATCCGTTGACGGGACTGCATGATTGCTGACGGAACCCGCCAGGATGACGGTCTTGACGGGCGAACTCATCGAGTTGTTGTTGATCGTCAGGGTGCCGGACATGTTGCCACTCGACGACGTATCCATGGTGAGGACGTGGTCGTTCCCTCCACCACCGGAGGGCTCCAGGAAGGTGCCGGGCGGGGCGGTGAAACCCACCGGTGCGACGAAGCTGTATTCCAGGTCCGGAGCCGGGGGCGGGGCGGCGTTTGTGACGGTCAATATCGCATCGCCGGGGCCGCCTACCAGGATCTGACCGAAGCCGACCAGGAACGGAACGTCAATCTCCGGCGCCAGGGCAGGCTCCATGAGATCCAGAATGACCGGCAAGTGATCCGACCCGCACGTCAGTGCATCGGCGATGCCGGGGAACATGGCCTCCTCGGGAATGACCGGTGGATCGATGATGGACCTGTTGAAGTGCTGGGCATCGTTTCCGAAGGCAGCATAGGTTCCGGAGATGTAGTCCATGCTCGCGCCGTCCAGGAGCGAGTCGGAGGTCAGAATAAAGTCGAAGCGATCGTCTACCCCGCCGCCCGAATAGCCGCAAGCGAATGAACAAACGCCGGAAATTTGAGGCGCCTGGGTGTGAACATCGGCGAAACCGGAATTGTTATGCCAACTGCCGACCCGATTCACCGGATCGGCGAGGCGCCCGATGTTCGTGGCACGGGTTTCGGTGAAACGCGTCCAGGCAAGCTCGGAACTGTTCTGAAGATTGAAGTCGCCCAAACACAGGATATTCGCGCCGACGGGCAGGTTGGCCTCGGCCCAATCTCGATAGACGTTGGCCTCGATTGCGCGTTGGGGGGCTCCGCCGCCGGAGGAGAGGTGGGCGATGAAGATGTGCAGTTCCGCCTCGGGGGTGGTCGTGCCGATCAGGCGCAACTTGTGATAGGTCCAGTCGCGAATGCCGCCTGCCGGGTTCGTGGGAATGGTCAGGCTGTTCAGAATTTCAAGCCTGTTGGATCGATAGTAGAGTGCATTGTCTCCGCCGCCACCCTGGCCGTCGATAAACGGGGCGGCGAGGTAGCCTCCGGGACCGCTCACGTGGTTCAGAACGCGGTTGAAGAAATTATTGTAACCCGTGGTCGTGCTGACGACCTCCTGGACGCAAACGATGTCGGCCTGGATCGCGTTGAGGATGGTTCGAAAGAGGGGTTCACGGTCCGTGTCGCAGGTGCCGCTTCCGTTGTAGTTGAGGATGTTGTAGGAGCAGACCCGGATCGCGGCGGAAGCCGGCTGCATGAAGGGCGCACCGGCGATAAGAACGGTGGTGATCGTGATGATCCGTCGATTGAGGTTGCCTGGTCGGTTGTTGGTGAAATTGTTTTGCATTCGTTATTCCCCAATAAAGGGCTCCACCCACTGTTGATCATAGTGGTATTCGCTGTTTGGACCTCGTGCCTGATTCAATTGGTGGAAAAATCGAACGTGGATCGATTGTTTCCATAGGTGTAATCCACCAGCGTTCATATACATTCCCTACGATGCGTTGTACGGGCCCTTTCAGGGCTGGGTGGTTGTGATCTTGCTGACCCAAGGACGGCGCTTCGCTCTGCCCTGGGCTGATATGTTTTGACCCCTTCGGGGCGGGGGAACAAAAGGTGGGCAGTGCCCACCCTACGTAACTCGGAGAAATGCCCCCGGTCATCCCGCAGCGTGCCGGGAGACCGGAGGCATTTTCACGCGATGTTATATTGGGTCGTCATAGACCCTGCTCATCCGTACCAACGTGGTTACGGGGCTACGTTAAATGACTGGGCGCCGATACCAAATGCGTCGCAGCCCGGGAACACGCTTCTTTCCGCCTCGAAGAAGCAGTTCTGGCCGGGTGCGTTCCCGTCGATCCAATTAAATGTTTCGGGCGGGGTCCCAAGCGGATTGCAACTGCCCGCGGTACACGGAATCTGGATGGGAACTCCAACACCCAGCGAGTTACACGGGGGACCGAAGACATTCACATTGGTCACGGTGTAGATGCACCAACCGGCCGTATCACCGTCGCAAATCGGCTCGCCGACGCCGCCGCAGGCAACGAGATTCGTGGCGGGAGGTCCGGCGAGGCAGTCTGTATTGACGAGGGCCCGATCGATGAACATCTGAACATCGTCGCCGTTGATATTCCCGTCGCCATCGACATCCGCACAAAGGCTCGGACCGCCGGCGAGCAGGTTGGTGACAAAGTCAGGGACATCAAGGTCGTTGACGAAGTTATCGGCGTTGACATCACCCGCACAGGTTCCGCAGGCCACCGTGCAGATCCCGTTGGGATCGAAGAGTCCGCCGACGAAGGCACAGATGTCGGCCGTGAGCTGCCGGCAGAGACCGGGCTGGGCCGTGAAGGTACAGGCACCGGTCGGGCCGCAGTTCGTCGGGGCCGCGTCGATCTCAGCGAGACTTCTCGGCAGGATCTGGTAGGAGTTGAATTGGCCCATGAGGCCGGTTGCACTGACCATGCCGGTCGGGATGATTGTTCCGGCGATGCCGATGTCGAGGTTACCGACGCGGAATACGGCGGTGTTGAAGCCATCGGTAATGGTGAAGTTGCCACCGGCGCCACCGCCGAGGAAGGTGGTCACGCCGTCGATGATGATCGGCGGAACTTCGAGCGGCTCATCGACGAAGGCGAAACATTCGAGCGAGATAGTCTCGCTCTCGACCGCCTCGCCCGCGGTGCCCTGGAAGTCGAGGAAGGTCACCGGGACCGGGGGTGGGATAAGACCCATACCGCCACCGGGCGTTCCAGAATTGAGCACCTCAAGTGGCAGCAGGTTGCCGGCGAAGCTGCCGTCCTGTAGCTCGGCCAGGCCGTTGAAGTCGCCGATGGCGCCCGACATCTGGACGACGGTGCCCAAGGCGTTGGCCGGGTTTCCTCCGCCGATCTGGGTGAGAATGTTGTTGATGAGAATCTGACCGCCGAAGACAGTCACGGCCGTCGACCCGTCAGCCCCGCTGGCATCCATCAGTTGGAACTGAGGGAAACCGGGATTGTTGACGTTTGTGGCGCTGCTGACCACGACCGGATTGGTGACATCACACAGCCGAACCGAGACATCCACGGCAATACCGGCCGCTTCGCTGTCGGCTCGACCCGTGAAGATATCGGTACAGAGCGCAGTGCAGGGTTCGGGTACACAAACTGATGCGTCACCGGCGAAAATTCCGCCGAGGCCGCCTACGGCTGGATCGTCGGTACAATTACCGGGGAAGACATTGGGAACGCAGGTTGAGCCCGCAACATCGATCACACAGCAGGCCCCACGGCAGTTGCCGACGTCCAGACACGTCACATCGCGACCCTTATACACGCCAAACAGAACCGTTTCGCAATTGACTCGGTCGGTGACGGTGCAGATCAGATCGTTTACGCCGCCCATGGGATCGGGCGAGCAACAGGCACCGGTCCCCAAGGCGTTGGCCACACCGGGCGTGTCGTCGCCGAAGAAGGGATTGAAATCGCCGATCAGCCAGGGCAAGCCGGCATCGGGCAGTCGGAAGACATGGCCGGGGGCGAAGCCGGTGACGAGATCCTGAATCGTGTTGTCCGGTGTGGTGCCGTAGTGGCATTCAGTAGCGAGGGGAGGATTGGCTTCCTCGACGAGGGCCACACGATCGGCCTCGAAAACCCAGGGCATCGACTCGAGCACGCAATCTTCCGGCATCGGGTTGACGGTGTCGAGGTCATCCAGAAGCGCGCCCGAGAAGCCGGCAACCAGTAGATGGGTGACGTTGTCACTGTCCTCGAAATTGAGGAGCGTATCCATGTCGATGTCGACAACTGGAGCCAGGGTGAAGGTCATCGCATTTGCGCCAAGGAAGTGACCATCAGCGGGGATGACCTGGCCGGCAAGATCGATGACCTCTTCGATGACACCGCCGCCCCCGACGCCATCACCGATGACGATGTAGGTCAGACCGCCCAAGGGGAATCCCGGAGGGCCGACGAGTTCGAAGAACTCGTCGTTATCGGTGCCGGGCTGGCCGGTACGGATTTCATTGATCTTCACGAGGCCAAAGTCGGGACAACCGGCGGCACAGTCGGTGCCGACGCCCAGGAAGATACCGCCCGAGGCCAGACAATTAGCCTGCGTCATATCCGGCGTGCAGACCCCCATATTAGCGTTACAACAGGCACCACCGGTGCAATTGGCGATGCAGGTTCCCTGTTCTGTCCAGATCAGCGGCGG
>JBHHUV010000066.1:0-10335 GCA_046754005.1 Phycisphaerae bacterium
GCCACTGTGCTGCTCACCCTCGCGGGGACGACGCCCGACGGTGGGAACGACGGCAATCCACCGAACCCCGCCTTCGACACCCGCGTCGGCACGATAACCCCTTTTTCGGGCAACTCCGGAATGCTTACGGGGGTCTATCTGATACAGGATCTCCAAGTGGAGCTGTGGTACGACTCGATCCTGGGCAACAGCGCGACCGCGAGCGTGTTGGGCACGTTTCAGCATTTCACCCGGTTTGGCGGCTGGCTGGTTTTGCGTGACTGCGAGACGGGTGTGTTTCCCGTGTTGGCGGGCGAAGGTCTGGGTTCGACGCAATGGCCGGCGATCGACACGACGGCCGTGGGGTTGACCTTCAACACGGCCCACGGGCTGGAGGGCGGCTTTGCAACCATTCAATCGATGCTGGGGATCGATGATTTTACCCTGCCGGGAAATGGCGGCTTGCCGCTGACCGACGGCGGGGGCGATCTCGGCGCTTATCTGGATGGCGTGGTGATTCCGCTGCTCGGGCCGGATCGCGATGCCTTTGTCTATCTCGAATCCGCCGCGTTTGGCATCAACAACAGCGGCGATCCGATCTATGGCGACACGATCGGCTATGACCTGGTCGCGATCGCCGCTGCCGATTCGGTTTTTCCCGTGGGCGATGTCAACGGTGATGGGGTTGCTGATCTTGGGGATGGCGGGGTGCTGATCAATGTATTGCTTGATCCGGCCTCGGCTTCGCTCTGCGAAATCGGCCGGGCCGACGTCAACGGTGACGGTTCGGCCGACGGACAGGACATACAGGCGCTTTTGAATGTCCTGTTGTAATGAAACTGACTATTGACAAGAATATTAATTGGAATAGGAGCACTTGAAAAATGACTATGCGATTTGGAATTATGACACTTTGTTTCGTTCTGGCCACCGTTATTTCCGTTGCCTCGGCCGATCCATTTCAACTGCTGACGGGTGTCGATGCGGGTTTGACACCGGGTGCGACTCGGACGGTTCCCTCACAGGCGCCGGGGGGGCTGGGATTCTTTCAGGACGGCGATCGACTTGCGGGCACGATCGGCACAGAATCGGCCGCGTGGATGGGCACGGGGTCGCCGATGATCGCCCCCAACGCCTCCGGATCGCTCAGCTTTCTGTTTCGGCGTGGGAGCTTCGGCCTGTTCGGGGCGCCGCAGACGCCGGTGATGGCGATCGAATATCTCGGCGGGCCGCTGCTCGATCTTGACGGCGATCTGAATGATGGGGTTCGGCATCTCACGCGCGTCGCCGGACAGACGCCCGTTGTCATTCCCGGTTCCACCAGTTTTCTCGATCTTGGATTCGGCGGTTCGAGCGTCACGCTGAACCAGTTTGATGTGACCGGCACCAATTCGGGATCGCAGAATCTCAGCCCGGATTTCGGCGTGACGGTCAACGTTCTTGCCGGCACGCAGCCCGATGCCAGCCAGACGGGGCCGATCAATCCGACGATCGATACGCGACAGGGGATGTTGACGCCAGTCGCGACGGGCGTTACTCGGATCGAGAACCTGGGCTATGAGTTTTGGCAGGATTCGGTGGCTCAATCGGTCAACCAGAACGATCCGCTGGGTTCGTTTCAGAGCCTCGGAGCGTTGGGCGGGTGGCTGATCGAGCGGGACGCGGGCGGGGCGTTTCCGGTGTTGGCGGGAACGCTGGGCTCGACGCTGTGGCCGGCGGTGGATACGTCGCAGGTGGGTAACAGCTTTAACACGTCGTTCGGGGGAATGTCCGCGATCACCGATGGGGTACCAAACGATCTGTTCAGCGCGGCGGGGAATGGCGGGCTTCCGCTGATGGGTGGCGATCTTGGCGCCTATCTCGATTCGGTCGTCGTGCCGTTGATTGATCCGCTGTCGAACAGTTTCGTTTATCTCGAATCCGCCGGGTTCGGCATCAGCAACAGCGGCGATCCGGTTTTCGGGTCGACGAATGGCTACGACGCGGTGCTGATCGCGCAGTCGGCGCCGATCCCCGAGCCTGCGACGGGGCTGCTTATTTTGATTGCATCGGGATTGTGGTTTCGACCGCGACGGCGGCGGCTGGTCAGGTGAAGAAGAAACAAGGGCTCGCACCGGTTGGAAACCGGTGCCACAGGATCCAATGGGATTGTTTCTAAAAGGAGGTAGCCATGAATCGGCGAACGGCCTTTACGTTGATCGAGTTGCTCGTCGTTGTTGCGATCATCGCCATCCTGATCGGCATTCTTGTGCCGGCGGTTTCGGCCGCGAAGAGACAGGCGTATCGAACGACCTGCCAGACGCGGTTGCACGAGATCACGCGGGCGCTGTGGGCCTATTCGGTCGCGAACGATTCGCGCGTGCCCTACGTGGAATCGCCGATGACCAATCAGGGTTTCGGGGATGCCGATGTGCCCGATGAACAGGTCGATCCCTACGATCGCGTCCGCTGGGAGTTTTCGCTTCAAAACGTCTTGATGCCGCTGTATCTCGGGGAGGATCGCAAGATTTTTGTCTGCCCGGCGGCGATTCGCGGCTGGCCGCGCGCGGGTGGAAGCTATCAGACGACCTATCGCGATGCCGGGGCCAATCAGCCGAATGGGATTGTCGACGACGCGGGTTCCTACTTTCGTGAAAACTTCGGCTTTCTCGATGGTCGCCCGATGGTCGAGAGTCGGATTCGTATGACAGACAGCCCGATCGAGAATGCGCAGCTTCTTGGGCAACTTCGGAGTACCTATCTGCGCGATTTTGTTTTGCGGGAGGATGGCGGGGTGGTGGGTCCGCATGATCGGGGGATCAACGTCATCAGCCGCGAGTTCGGCGTCGAGTTCAGGAAATTCAAGGATATTCAGGCCGACTTGGCGCCGTTTGGCGCCGGGGTTCAGTTTTGATGCCCTCCTGCGCGTGCATCCTGACACTATGTCGCAGGAGTGAACCTTGTGACACGCACCGGTTGGAAACCGGTGCCACAGTTCTACCACGGAGGTGTCACAGCCTGGCTGTAACCTGGGTGATCGGCATGCTTACCCGACCCGATACTGCCGGGTCGTGTAAGCATGGCACCCGTGCACTGCTTGAAGCAGTGGCACACGATGTATGGATGCGCTGTTCGTGGCATCTATAGTACGAAAGATCAGGAGATCACAATGGATGAGTATACACAACTTGTGCACTACGTTCCTGTTGCGACGACCGTGTTGTCCGCCCTGTTCTGTGCGGTGCTCTTGCGGCGGTATCGATACAAGCGTCGGGGCGCGCACCTGGTGTGGTGGGCCTTCGGCATTATGTGTTATGGAATCGGAACCGCGCTCGAGGGATCGATCACCTTGTTTGGCAATTCGATCGCGCTGACGAAGGCCTGGCTCATCGCGGGGGCCTGCCTGGGGGGGTATCCGCTGGCACAGGGGACGGTCTATCTTCTGCTGCGGCGACGGACCGCACATCTTCTCACGGCGATCAGCGTTCCGTTTATCGTATTCGTCTCGATTCTGGTGCTGGCCTCCCCGGTCGTTACGGATGCGATGATGCCGAACAAGCCCGGCGGCGAGATTCTTGGATGGCATTGGGTGCGCCTGCTCACGATTCCGATCAACAGCTACGCGGGTCTGTTCCTGATCGGCGGCGCGGTGCTCAGTGCCTGGCGATTCTCGAAACATCGTGAAACGAAGCATCGCGCGGTTGGCAACGTGCTCATCGCCGCCGGGGCACTGATGCCGGCGATCGGTGGCGGGATGGCCAAGTGGGGCATCGTCGAGGGACTTTATCTGGGTGAGTTCATCGGCCTGATCCTGATCTGGATGGGCTATCGATGGTGTGTGTTTCGACCGGATCGATCGCGGGAGCCGTCGGCCGCATCGGAACGCCGCGTGGCGGTGGATTGTGGGGTTCAAGCGTGAGCCCGCCCTCTCCGGGATCGAATCATGAAAGCCCAGCTGAAGCCGGCAAGAGAACCCGCGGATTCTGTTTTGGACCCGATGTGGAGAGACGTCAAGGCGATTGATCCGGTTCCTGCCGGGTGGATAACCACCGATAATTTCCGTTGAATCTGTAAGTTATGACTCTTGGATGTGGTTTGGGGAGACTGCCCTGTGGCCTGCGGATATTTTTCCGTCCCGCACGGAATAATTGCGCGAATCTCCCATGTTAAAGACATGTCAGGCACGAGGATTTCGTCGAAGGGGGCGACACGTGCCGGGACGATCATTCACGGTTGCCGGGATTGACCGGACTCAGGGAACGCCTCCCCCATGTTCCGGGGTGGCTCGCGGCCCTGATCACTTACACGATTGTGAATGGTGATTGCTTTCTAACTGCGTGTTGTGCCAGCGGGTGATTGTCGGCTCGCCCATCCGTTGGTAAATCGCCCACTCGGTGGTCGGATCGAGTGGGCTTTTTTTTCATTGCGCTTCCAGATCATCTCACGTAAAGAACTCATCGTAAACATCAGGGCGCCAGTATTACGGGATTATTCAGATTGGAGTCATTGGTTTTTCAGGTTTGCGGATAAGGTTTGCAGGACGGGAATACCCTACTCCGGCCATTTGACACAGACGGGATGTATCGCCCCTTCTATGAAGCCGTGTCTGTCAAGCCCGCTGTTGACCCAGGGCGGCGCTGGACGGCTTACGCCGCTTCGCTTTGCCCTGGGCTGACATGTTGCGCCCCTTCGGGGCAAAAGAGTCGCATGTGAACTTTCTGCGTGGCAAAAAGCGGCGTATGGGAACTTGATTCGGGGCAAAAAGTGGCACAAGTGAATCTGCTCTTTCGCTGGGTGATTATCCGGAAGCACAATGATATTTCGACTTGTTGACTTTTACCCCCCCCTCCCCGCAATTCTTGCTGATTCTCTACACTTGCGCGACTTTCAACTCAAATCGCCCTCCGCGTTCACCGATGAAGTTTCGGAACTATGAATCGAGACGCCTCCGGTGAATATCTTCGAAACGCGGTGATGACCGCGAACCCTGAGCAGCTTCAGCTCATGCTCTACGACGGCGCCATCCGCTTTGCGACACAGGCGCGCGAGTCGCTGGGTCGTGAAGACTGGGAGACCAGTTGCGAAAAGCTCATTCGTGCTCAGCGCATCCTCGTCGAAATGCGCAACGGTCTTCGCGAGGAGGTCAATCCCGCCCTGTGTCGGCAGATGTCCGCCCTCTACGATTTCATCTACAACCGGCTTGTAGACGCCAATATGCAGCGCAGCCAGTCGCTGATCGACGAGGCCCTGAAAGTGCTTCACCATCAACGGGATACCTGGCGCATGCTGATCGACAAGATCCGCGAGGAAGAACCCAGCCTCGAATCGACACCCTCGGCGAATATTACATCCACTCCATCCTCCACCGAAATCGGTGCGACCCTCAGCATCGAAGGATAATCCCCAGCGGGCAGTCGAATATCCACCGGATGGAATGCCATCTGTGGCTTTTCGACGTTTTGAATTTTTGCCTTGTGCCTTCAGTTGATCTCACGCATAGTGCTCATCGAATACATCGTGGAGCCCATTTCTTGGGTGTTTCCAGGCCTGGGGTTATTCGTTTTTCAAGTCTGCGAATGTCGTTTTCGGGGTGGGGAAACCATACTCCGGCTTTGTGAGATGGACGAATTGTACCTCCCCTTCAGGGCTGGGAGTGTGTGGGAGGCTGACCCAGGGCGGCGCTGCGCGGCTTACGCCGCTTCGCTCAGCCCTGGGCTGACATGTTGCGCCCCTTCGGGGCTAAATGAGGCGTATGTGAACCTGCTTCGGGGCAAAAAGAGGCATGTGATTCTGCTCTGTCGCTGCGTGATTATCCGGAAGCACGAGGAATTTTCGGCGTTTCCACTCTGGCGGTGCATGCCCGATTCGCCGATAATGCCCGATATCCCGTCCGTTCGGGATGATTTCAATGAAGGGTGGATCGGAATCCAGTAACAGGCGTTCAATGAAGCCACACGTCAAGAATATCCCGCACCTCGGACTGATTATTTCCCTGCTGCTCTTCGCCGGCGCCTGGCCTGCTGCGTCCCAGACGCCCGGCCGGGGTGATGAGACACTCAGTCCCGAACAGAAGGTGGAAAAGGCCATCCAGATGATGCTGGAAATCGATGAGCTCCACCTGCGCGATGCGGAGCGTTTCGAGAAGCTCAAAGAACCCGATCGCCTGATCCGCGAGGCCGTTCTCGTGAAACCGGGTATGGATAGGATCCTGCTGGCCCAGGGATTGTTTGCGTCGATTACCAATCGTTCGGCTGAGGCGATTCGGGCGTTGGGTCTCTACAACGCCACACCGAGCGCCCGGGACGACTATCGCGGCTTCGCCAAGGTGGGGGAGATCTATCTGCGTTCAGGCATGCCTCGCCAGGCCAAGCATCCGCTGATGCGCGCTCGGGACTTGGCGCCGATTCCCTCCGGCAAGAAGGATCAGCCGATCAAGGCGCGAATCGCGATGGACCTGGCCGACGTCTATCTCGGATTGAGTCAGGCCAAGAAGGCGATCGAGACCGCCACCGAGGGGCAAACCTTTGCGCCGGATCATGGCGAGATTCAACTTCGCCTCGCGGAGATCACCTCCCGGGCACAGGCCTTCGAGACGGCGGCTACCGCTGTGAAGCGTGCCATCTCCATTCTCTGGATCGACATCCGGGACGATCCATTTCAGATGGCCGCCCATATCAACCTGAGGCGCGCCTACACTATCTCGACCGATGTCCACGAATACTTCCTGTCCACCGATCCGGAGAATGGCAACCACTTTGCAGACTTTGCCGCGATGCAGCTCGAGAAGGCCGATGTGGAGCGTCGAATCAGCCTGCTGGATGCATGGGATTTGATGACCAAAGCCATCGAGAAAAGCCCGGGCAATACCGCATGGAAGCTCGACCTCATTCGCATCGAGATGGAGCTAGGCGGACTCTCCGAGGCCCGCGGTAATATCGCCGATCTACTTCGGGCCGATCGCAAGAACGCCGATGCGCTGAAACTCAAACAACGGCTGGACGGGCCGCCCTGCGACCACCATCCCGCCATGAGCCCCCATTACCACTTTTAGCCAAGTTGCCCCGATGTGTATGCGCAGCGTCAGCCGTTCCGGATTTGGAGATGGGCGGGTTGAACCGTCCCTTCAGGGCTGGGGGTGTGTGGGGCTGCTGACACTGGGCGGCGCTACGCTTTGCCCTGGGCTGACATGTTGCGCCCCTTCTGGGCAAAAAGAGACATCTCATCTTGCATTGCCTATCACCCGTGCGAAATGCGAATGTTGAATAGCGAAATGGTTATTCCCCAACCTTTTCTTATGAGAACAGGATGCGGCACCCGGCACGAGGACTTTTTGAGGTTTGGTTGTACCCGCAATCCTTGCGCATTCATCGGCCGATTCTGCCGATGTCGATCATTTCCTGTCGATTCACAATGTTATTTCCGACAGTGAGTTAGAGCGGGGAAACCCTCGGCCCAAGGCTCAAGATGGATCCCCACGCCCGTCGATAGATTCACGTCGGCTTATCGGACAGAACCCCTGATTCGTTTTCCGGCGTGATAAGTGATCGGAGGCCCGTGCACAACCGATAAGCACGGCAGTAGGGCTCACACGTCCCCGCACCGACGCCGGGACTTAGTGCCTTTTTCCGACACTTTTGGCCGTTAACAGTTCGGAGTAATCGAGACAGATGCATTCCAAACGAATTCAATCCCTCAGCCCCGTTTTCCTCGGGTTGTTGTTCTCGGGGATCGCCTGTACGAGTCTCAACTGGCATTACCACGCGTCGCGTTCCCGGCAGAGTGGCAACGTGGGCACGCGGATCACCGGTGCCCCGATGAATACCGCCGGCGATAACGAGGGTGTTCGTCTGTTTGGACGCGACAGCGAATTCAAAGACGTGTCATTCGAGGCCAGGGCCGCCAGCGACCTCCAACAGCACACGACTCCCAGTGACGGCGCCGATTTTGATCCCGACACGGATCCGACCGGCAAGTCCCTGGTCTATGCCTCGACACGCCATGCCACCAACAGTCATCTGTATATCAAGTCCATCACCGGCGCCACGATTACCCAGATCACCGATGGACCGGCCAACGACGCCCAGCCCGAATTCGATCCGACCGGTGACCGGATCGCCTTTTCCAGCGACCGAGCGGGCCACTGGGACATCTGGATCGTCGACATCAACGGCCGAAACCCGATTCAGATCACCAACAGTCCCATGCCCGAGCTGCATCCGAGCTGGTCCCCGGACGGCAACAAACTCGTCTATTGCCGGATCAACCCGAAGGAAAACCGCAGCGCACTGTGGGTCGTCGAGTTGGAGAACCCCGGCGTCAAGCGTCTCATCGGGGACGGTCTCTTCCCCGCCTGGTCTCCCAAGGGCGACAAGATCGTCTACCAGCGGGCCCGTGCCCGGGACAGCCACCGGTTCAGCATCTGGACCGTGGACGTTTTTGACGACGAGGTTCTCTTCCCGACCGAGATCGCCGCCAGCCCGACCGAGGCCCTGATCGCCCCGACCTGGTCGCCGGACGGATCCCAGTTGGCGTTCTCGCTGATCGCCGCCGATCAACCCACCGCCGGCCGAAAGGCGGGCCCGATGCCGTTCAGGCAGACCGACATCGCCCTGGTGGACATCGACGGACGTGGCATTCAACGGTTGACCCATGGCGACAGCGAGAATCATTCGCCGACGTGGTCCACCAATGGACGGATCTATTTCAGCACGCGTCAGGAGGATTCCGAGACGATCTGGAGCGTCAAGCCGTTTCGGCCGATCCAGTTTGACGATCCTCCCTCCGCCACGACGGCCGGCACCCGCCAGTCGGCCTCGGTGACGAACATGGAGATCGCGGAATAACATCCACGGAAACCCATTGATTTTGAATACGCGGATACGGACATATCAGGGTTGGTTGAGAACGATGAGCGTGGGAATGGCGCTTCTCGTCATCGGCTGTACCCGGGCGCAGGAAAGCGTCTCGATTCGGCCCGTTTTTGAACGGCCGACCACGATCGCGGTCGCTCCGATCCTGAACTTCAGCGGCGAGTTCAGTCTTGATCCCGTCAAGGCGGCGGACCTGCTTGCCTCCGAACTGTCTTACGTCGAGGGGGTGGATGTGCTGCCGGTCAATCGCGTGATGGCGATCCTGGCCGCGCAGAATCAGTCGCAGATCGTCTCCCCCGCGCATGCCATCAAGGTGGCCGAGGCCGCCGGGGCCGGCGCGATCCTCGTCGCCGGTATCACCGAATACGACGCCTATACGCCCACCGTCGGCATCGTCTTACAGATGTATACCCCCTCGGGCGAATCGGACGTTGCCTTCGATCCCGTCGTCGCCTCGCGGATGGCGGAACAATTCGCGGTGACGCACATGGCCGATCCGATGTTGCCGTCGAGCCAGGTGCAGCGCGTCTACAACGGTGCCCACCGCAACGTACGAAACGCCGTTCGAAGATACGCCCGTCCCAGAATGAATGACGACAACCCCTTCGGTTGGCGTCAATACCTGAAGGTTCAAACACGCTATCTCAGATTCTGCTGGCATGACGCGATCACGCGGCTGATGAATCAGGAACGCTCCGTTCGGATGCTGTATGCGGTCGCGAGCAACGGGGAGAATCCGGAATGAAAGACGCCGTCCGGCAACTATCATTGGTGAAGGGGAAGCATCGCTACTTGTTCCGATATCGATCGGGCAATGAGGCCGATGTGATTGGCGCCTTCGCCGGCCTGGCCAGCGACGGATCGACCGACTTCGATTGGTTTGATGCCGCGGTCCTCAGTTATCAGATGGGCCGCCGGCTCGAGGTGGAATTGGACGAACAACGGAGATAACGAGTTTTATTAAATGAACTCGCGTAATAAATAGCCCGATACTGGAATTGCCTGCGGATGGAATGTCCGCAATGGAGGCGATGCGTCTGACCCCGCATTGCCGAAACCTGTGATCCCTTGGGTGGGGAGGCCGCGGATGCGAGCCTGGCCAGGTGGCAGTTGGTTTTTTTTCTCATCGCCGAGAAGAGTGCCGCGATCATGAGTCAAGAACATCCTCTTGTCAGTGAATTTCTGAACTACCTCCGCTACGAGCGGCACTTCTCGCCCCACACGGGCAAGTGCTACGCAGCCGACCTGCACCAGTACAGCCAGTTTCTGGTCGGCGGCGCCGAGGCGGCCATCACCGCTGCGTCGCCCGTCTCCCGGGGCGCGGGGGGAAGCCAGGTCCGAAGCCACGCCGTCGGCGGCAGCACCGCCGTCGCCGTCGCCACCAAGACCGGCACCGAACAGGCCGATCTCCTTCGAGAGAAGCTGCTCGCCACCACGGCCGAACAGATCCGAGCCTTTCTCTCCTTCCTGAACGAACGGGAGTATTCCAAGGCCACCGCCGCGCGCA
>JBHHUV010000067.1:0-10091 GCA_046754005.1 Phycisphaerae bacterium
AGTCTGGTCTCATCGATTTCAGCCGCAGCCGACGACGGACCGTGGGCTTGTCGGTCGCTTCCTGTGCAAGAGAGAGCGAACAAACCGCGCGAAGCAGACTCGCAGGCAGCACGCACGGATCCACCTCCACCTGAGGTGTATTCTTGTCTACACCCGCCTCTTCCTCTTCCTCGTCCTCCTCGCCGGCATGGATGTCGATGACTCGAACGCGACCCTCGCTCTCGATATTGCCGACGGAGATTTTCGCCCCCGACGGGCTTTGAAAGTTCTGCTGGATCATCTTCACGGCCTGGCTCGCCGCCATCTTGCCCTTCAGATCGATGAACAGAATGTCATCACGACCCCCGAAGTGCTTCCCTTCCGGCACGTCGTACATCGTGATGTACTGTTCGATCATCTCCCGCTGGGCCGGTCGGAAATTGCGGACCAGCAACTGCCGCTTCGTCGGCCCCTCTATGAACTGAACCTTGGAACGCTCATCGACGTTGACCAGGTCTTCCAGGAGATACTCCAATTCCCAGGCTTCCTTGTAGCGCAGGTCCACCATGAAAAAGGGTTCATATTCCTCCTGCCCCTTGAGCACGTCGGGGATGTCCGGATCGCTCAGGATCAGTGTGAGAATCTCGTCGATCCGGATCCAGTCCTTGGGCATGGCGCTGATGAGCAGCGTGTTTTCGTAGGTGTCCTCGGAGATCTGGATCGGCGCCGATGCCGCCGTCGGGATGCTGATCTTCTGAACCTTCTGACCTTTCCCGCCCTTGCCCGGGGAAACACGTCTCCTCGGCTTCGCCTTGGAGGCGCCGCCGGCTGCGAGCATCGCCCGCAGCTTGTTGGCATCCTCGGCCGCATCGCGAACCTTCACCTTCCGAACGATCGGACGCTGATCGACCACATCGATGATGTTGATGATCTGGATGGCCTCGGCCACCTCATCCTGCGGGCCATCCAGGATGATCTGTTCGCCCGAGGTTACGATCTTCATGGGTTCGGCCACGGGGTTGACGCCCATCGGCGTCTTCTTACCCTTCGGTCCGCGCCGCATGCTCGTTCCGCCGCTCATCAGGCTCGTCACCACGTCGGCCAGTTCCTGGGCCGGCCGGTTTTCGGCGATCAGAATCACCCGAGTCGGAATCTTCTCCTTCGCCTTCTCCTCCATCTCCGCCACCAGATCCTGAATAATGGCCAGTTCCTTCGGAGGTGCGGTCACGAGCAGGACGTTGGTGATCGGTTCGGCCACGATGCGGACGGAGGAGTTGCCACCCCCCGTCGTGCGACGTGCTGGAACCTTCACGCGCTTACCCCGCTTGGTGACGATCCTCGGGGCGCGGGACGGAGAGGCCGAACCGCCGGGCACGCTCTGTTGAAGGATCGGCTCCAGCACCTCGGCCTTGGCCCATTGCAATCGGATGACCTTCTGAATCGGCTGGTCGACAATATCCAACTGCTTGATCAGCGGCAGCACCTGATCGATGAAGGCCTGGCTGGCAAAGAGGTTGACCGTGTTGTTGAAGGTGTCGGCCGTAACGATCCGATTCGTCGAGCTGGCCTCGGGCGGGAACATCTGGTTGATCATGTCGGCAACATCGGTCGCCATCGCGTTTTCCAGCGCGACCTTGTGCATGAGCGGCTTGGCCTCGCAGGCCAGATCGTCAAGTTGCTTGGCAAGCGGCTCAATCTTGGCCCACTCGGCATCGCTGCAATAAACGATGAGCATCGAGGCGCCGTCGTCGGGAATCAGGGTCGGGCCGGTACCCCCGCCACGGTTGGTGCGATTCGGAACGCGCGGAGAGGGACGCTTGACACCCTTCCGCTTCACGGGCGCCCTCCGCCGGACCGGCGTGGTGGACACCCCCTTGACGAGTTGCCCCATCGTCTGCGAAATCTCGCTCGGCCGGGCACATTCGAGATGCACGAAGTGCTCGCTGGGCTTTTCATGATTGGGCACGTCGAGTTTGGCGATGAGTTCAAGCACCCGCTGATAATTCGGCTTGCTGCACGAGACCAGAATCGTCTTGCTCGTGCGAGCGATATATTGCGACGGTTGAGCACGCTTGCCAACAGATCGAGGCATGGCCTGCATCAACTCCCCGGCAACATCGACCGCCTCGGCATGGGCCAATTCGATGATCTCGGTGATCCAGTTCGGGGCGACGTCGTATTGCTGAACCAGCCGCTTACCACGAGCGACGCCCTCATCGCCGCCGACGAGAATGATGGTGTTGCCGGAGACGTTGGGTATCAGATCGCACGCCAGGGCGTCTTTCAATTCCGGGGGGATCCACCGTTGAGATTTCATCATCGACTGCTGTTCTTTTTGGAGAATCGGCTTGAGCGTGGCGACGATGGTGGAAGCGGAGGCGTGCTCGAGCGGAACAACCTCCCGCACCTGCGGCTTCCAGCCCGGTCCGCGATCAATATTCTCCACCGTCCTCATGATCTCATCCAGAAGCGCCTGCGGTCCACGGGCGTAGATGATATTTTTCTTGATATCCGGGACGAGAGTGAGCTGTTTGGCACGATCCGTTTTAAGATCGATTCCGCCAGGGGTGGGCCGGCCGCGCGTTTTGGGGACGGCCGAAGCCCGAACCGAATAGAGTTGATTCAGGATCCCCTGAACATCGGACACCCTGGCGTTCTTGAGTTTGATTTCCAGCCGGGGGCGATTGTCATCGACGGGCGGTGGGCGGCTCTCGGTCAGCTTGCCGATGACCTCCTTGAAAAGCAGATGCTCCTTCACCAGGCCGGTCAGTTCAATCGTATCCGTTCCGCTGATCGTGGTCCCGTAGGTGTCCGAAAAGCCTCGATCCCGAAAACTCTCGATAATCTGGAACGGCGGCCAGCCGGACGGAGTCTTGTATTGAGTCAGGCAGATGTCGTAGGGATCCAGATTCGCGGCCTCGAATTCCTCGAAGGTGTTGAACATCTTCTCGGGTGGGATCTTGCGCAACAGATCGGGCAATCGCTGGATTTTGAGAAATGTCGGGTCGCGCGTAATGAGAACATTGTTCATTGGCTGGAGCAGGAGTGCCTCGTTCAGCTTGTGGAGCGCCTCAACAAAAGTGAACTCCTCCTCGCTGTAGAAGGTGCATTCTCCGGGGATGGGCGCATCCGACAGGTTCATCAGCGGCAAACCGCTCACCCGCGAAAAATCCTCCAGTACATCCATCCAGGGCGTCTTGTGATATTGAAAACGATAGGTCCGCGACTCGGGCGGAACTTTCCCCATTGTGTAGATTTCCGTCGTCGTCTGGGTCTGGGTCACCGGTGACTTCGTGGCTCCTTCGTAGCTGCTCGAAGAGTCGCCGGCATTGGCCGAAGCCGGTGCAGTGCCCGCCCCAGCCGCAGGGGTCTTCACCGCGGGATTGGCAGCAGAACCTGTAGTCGGTGTCGCACCCGTTCGCGGAGCGAGAGTAGACGGCGGAGAGGTTCGCACAGGTGTGCGCGGTTGCCCAGGGCGCAATAGCTTCTGCCCCCGCTGGCGTGTTCGCACGGGGGGAGTGATTTTCCTGTCATTCTTTCCCACCGGGGCGACGGGTGGCTTCCCATCTCCCAGCGTCTTCGTTGATCCATTCTTCGGAGGCGTCTTTCCATTCCGCGAGCGCCCGTCGATTTCGCCCGAGGCCTGACGATGCTTCCGATTCTTTCGGGCCTCCAATGCCGCCTTCTGTGCGTCGCGGATTGCCTGAAAATCGCTCTTGCCCAGTCCTTCCGAGACCATCTTCGGCCGACCGTTCCGCCCGACACTCGATGACTTGGGCAGCGACACGCTTGGCTTCGTCGTCGGCTGGGAGGTCGCCTTCTTCTTACGAAGCGACTCGAGCGCCCGCCGTTTCAGTTCCTCCAGATCCTGGTCCGTCTTTTTTTGATCGGACGCCTTGGCGTCGTTCGTCTCCTTCTCGTCGCTCTTTTTATCATCCGCCTTCCCCTCGTCGGATTTCTTCGGCGCGGGCTGTTTCTCGTCAACAGCACAGGCCCCATACGCCGGAGCCTGTCCGGGCATCATCGCGATCCATGCCGGAATCAACAGCCCCCCTATTGCGCGGGCCAACCAAGGATTAAACCTGTTTGTTGACGAGATCATCGTCATACCTCCCGATTGAATCATCACCCCTCACACCCTGGGTGCCCATGAGCAAATGGTCTCGTCCACCGGCTTGAAACCGAAGCCACGGGGTGTATTGGGACGCGCGCCGAGTCGATCGCTCACCGACTGCTTTCATGGTTCGCATGCGCCCTGCTCCTTCTACTGCCTCGTCCATCGATCGATTGCATCCGCCAACTGTGAATCCATCCGAGCGTCCAATAGCACACGCTCGGCAAAGCTCTTGCCCAACGGATAGATATAGTAATTGCCGGTGGGCATTTTCACGATACCGCCCAGAGGATGAACCGCCAGCAGCATCCCTCCATCCACAACGGCCGGTTCGCCGGCGTTGATCACCCTTCGCTCAGTCCCGTTCGTGACAATCATCTCCTGGACGATGTCCTCCGATTGTGGGTAGATCCACGTTCCAGAGACCGTGAAACTCGCATCCGGAGGCGGATCATTCACAATCACGGGGGTATTCGGAACCGCAACGACCGCGGCGGTCTCCTTCGGAACTGTATGGGTTTGTTTGGTTTTCCTGGGGAGGAAGTTTCCCATCCCGGCGGGCTTTCCGGATTGGTATCGCGCCGTGATTCGAATCTGACGGGCCTCCCATTCGGGAATGTCAATGGTCTGTCCGGGAGGAATCATCATCTCCGGAAGCTTGATCTGCTTGCTGTCCTTGTCGGTGATGATCGCACTGACGAAAACCTCGTGTTCATCATCGTTCTTCACGGCGACAATGATCGTCTCGGCCTCGGGCAGCGGCGTGTGGGCGGGTACCGTGATAGAAGCGCTTCTGTTGCCGGAGAATTCAAGACGCTTCGGACCGAACAGGGTGCCGTCCGGGTAGGTAACTAGGACTTCTGCGGCATCCCCCGCGCCCGAAACGGATGCCTGTTGTTTTCCATTCACGCCATCGCCACGATGATCCCTGCGCCGTCCTTCCCAGAAAAAATCAACCTGATAGCCAACCAGCTTGATATCCTGGTTGTCGATCATGACGGTGACATGGGGGGCCGGCATGAACGAACGCAGGATATTGCGCTCGGCCAGCAGCAGATAATGATCGTCGTCGTGGATGCCGGTTCGGATCGGGGGAAGCGGTTCGGCCGGCTCCTCGGGAAGAGTCTCGGCCTGGCTCGCGACCAGGTTCTCCTTGAGTTTGATCTTGGGCAGGACAGGCGTCTCCACCGTATAATCCAGCTTGACTGTGTCGCGCCCAGACTTTGCCCCCAGTGGCGAGATCGTCAGGCTCGTGATCTGACACAAATACGGTGTCCGATACACGTCCCGCACGAAATCGACGGCCTGCTTGTACTGCCCGGTCACGGAAATGCGATAGGCCACCGTGTTGATATCCGTTTTGTAACCGATCTTGCTGCCCGTCCGAGGCTTGAAGTTGCCCAGATCGAAATGGTGCCGCTTGGCAATGTCTTTCAGATTCTGACCAAACAGGGCCTGTGCCCGCGAAGCCTGATAGGAGAAGGTTCGCCCTGCGATGGCATTCCACGACTCGCCCATCCCCCGTTCAGAGGCAATCAGGGCGTCCATCTTCTGATCTGTCCGTTCAAGGTTGGTTAATTGCAGCTTGGCTTCCCTCAGCGGACTGACAAACAGCAGGTTGATGCCGTAGTAGAGAATCGCGCCGACAACACCGACACCGACGATGATGGCCAGTCTCTTTTCACGCGGATTCATCAGGAGCGTCCTCCCCGCTCGGTGGTATGATCTTTCTGAGAGGTTGGCTCGGTGTTGGGTTGAGCGGGCTTGGCTCCATCCGAGGTGCTTGACGTGTCCGCGGTATCGAGCGCCGAGGGCGCCTCGTCGGGATCGCCGTTCTCCTTCTCCGTTTCAGGAGATGCTTCGTCTTGCTTCTTCGGCAATCGGCGCAACGGAAGTGTCGCCCTGATACTCGTGTCGAATTGATAGGGATGATCCTTGCCAATGATCCCCAGCCGGGTCTCCTGCCCTTCCTCCACATCCTTATAATTGTGTTGCCGAAGCGTCTTGCCGATCTCATTGACCATGCCGAGATCGGATACCTGCATCTTCATCCTCAGCGAACTCGTCCGGATCGTTTCCTTGGTCCGGGTTCGGGTTTCGAAATCGATCCGGCTGACAAACGCCTTTTTTTCTTCCGGGAAAACCTGAGTCAGTGCAAGCAGGACATCGGGCCAGACCTGTTCCGACCGCTGCCAGTCGCGAAGGGCTTCATAACGCGCGGTGAACTTCTTGATCGGCTTCTCACGCTGCGCCTTCTCGGCCACACGCTTTTGCAACTTCTCCAACTTCTCCTCCGCGGGCTTGACGAACTTGCTGTGAAACAGATAACCCGAACCGATGATCATGATCGCCGACATAATCGCCGCGGGCGCCTTCTTCATCCGAAGCGATCGTTTGCTGATCGGCTTCTTCGGATTCAGAAAATCGAATGCCTCGAACTGCGGCTGTTCCTGACCCATGGCCAGACCGAGTGCCGCGCTGAATCCTCGAAGCTCCTTCGCCCGTTGAGGGGTAAGATCCAACGCACGATCCGGCGTGTACAGCACCGCCTTCGTCGCAAACCGCGCCGCCAGAGATTCGGCCAGCTCCACCTCGACACCCGTGGCACCGCATACCACGACCTGGTCGATGTTCACGGATGCGTCCGTCGCGCGATAAGCCTCGAAGGAGCGGATCACATCCACCATCAACCGCCCGACGGTCTCCTTGCTCTTCTCATCGGGTTCAACATCCTGGATCGAGATTTTGGTGATCCGGCTGTCTTTGACCTTGTCATCGGATGATGTCTTGAAATCGGGAAGCGGCACGGATGCCGCGCGGCTGAACGTCAATGTGCCGGACTGAACGATGTTGATCTCCGTCAGTTGCGGACCCACTTCAACGATCAGCATCGATCGATCACGCGAATCCGGCAATCCAGCCAATACCGCCAGCAGGTTCGCATACGGTCGCAGACCCAGCCGATCGAGCGACAGGCCCGCCTCGCGGGCGACATCCCGGTAAAACGTCAGATCGTCGTTGCGAATCGCCGCGACCAGGGCCGTACAGGGAGAAGCCGGATCGCGTTCGGACGAAACCGCGAAGTCGATCGTGGCCTGCTCCGCGGAAAAAGGCAGCTCCTTGACAATCTGAAACTGAACCAGTGCCGCCAGTTCCTCGTCCGGTGTCGGCGGCAGGTGCAGCGCGTTGAGCACGACCTGATCGCGAGGAACGGACATGATCGCGCTCTTCGCGCTGATGCGCGACTGCCGCATCGCCTCGCGTAGAAACGCGCCGAATGTTTCCGCGTCGTCCTGAGACAATTCAGGCGGGATCGGAACCGACACAGCCTTCAACAGCTCCGCGCCGTCGCCCTGCGCGCGAACGAGCGCCATCCGAAGATCGTTCTTGTCCCAATCAACGGCCAGTATTTTTTTCTTGCCGAAGCCCATCGCCATCTCTAGTCCGATCGATTTTTCAGTTCACGCCCCTCGTTGCCATAGGGGTTATACGCCGTGCCCAGCTCGTTCATGTTGCGATAATAAAGCACCTGTGCCATCGGACCGCGCATCTGAATGACATACAGAATCCGTTCGACCACCCCGATGTGGTCGGCAAAACCCACCGACTCGATCCGATAGGTTGACGAGCGGGTCGTAATCTTGTCCAGGATTCCCCGAAACTTGTTCTCATCCATCACACCTTCCGTCAGAAGCCACGCGGCCGAAGACTTGTCCTCGTCGCGCAGCTCACGCCGAGCCTCCACGATCGCGTCCACCTCCTCGATCGTGAGGTCATCCAGCATCGCCAGCACCTCGCGCGGCGCCGTGCTCACATTGATACGCCCCTGGAAGAATGGGGTCGCAGCCACCGTCAACGTATCCAGAATCCCCGGCAAATCGCTGTATTCACCGGGGGGTTCGTCCTCCGTCAGGTTCTGATACACAGGCGCGGGCGAGCGTGGATTCTCGGACCCGCGCCCCGTCTCGTCTTGATCGGACGATCCACCCTCGGGACTATCAGTGTTTTCATCCTCCGGCTGCGATGTGGCATCCGAACCATCGGGTTGCGACGTTGCAGGGGGGGGAGGTGTCAAATCCTGCGCGTCGGCACCGTCTTCCTCCTCCTCTTCAGGGGGCGGCGGCGCGGGAACCAGATTCATAACACTGTTAAAGGGGATTCCGGCTCGGCGAACGTCCATAATATAACTGATAATGTCCCCATCGAGATCGGTCTCTTCCAGCTTCTTCTCCAACTTCTCAAGATCCTGAAGGTTCAAATTGATGCGCGGGCTGTTGTCGGCCGCCGTGTTCATCTCCTGCGACCACACGGTCAAATAGGGCCCGACTCCGCGGAACAAGATGCCGTCCGCATTGTCGGGAGGAAAGGAGACATCATCGTCATCTTCGTTCGGATCAAGCAGTCCGTTCTGGTTGTAGTCCTCCCCATAAACCACCCAGGCGGTGAATCCACGAACCAGGAGCAACTCCTCAACCGTTGAAAAGGGTTGCGACTTGCAACGATAAGGTGGATCGAGAGTACCGTAATAGTCATTCTTCGCCCCGTTCGCCCTGGGCGTGTTCCCGGAGGAGCGCCAATCGAGGAGAGAATCGACCAGGATGTTGATATCCACCTCGTGATCGCTATCTTCGGGAATGACCAATTCAAAAAGGCGTCGAAGCTGCGCCTCGGATGCCACGTTCATATCCAGCCGCGCCGACTCGTCCGTAAAGCCGTAGCGAACATCGTCGGGGTTGTCGAAGTTGGGTCCGTACAGGGTGTAGCGAAATGCAAAATCGGAGAACTTGTCGTAGGTGCGAATGTCGTCGCGCCGCTTCATCTTGTCACTGGCCTCGGAGTCTTCGTGGCCGATGAGCAAGGCGCTGCGCAGTTCTTCCTCGTTGTCGTACCAGGCGGAGACATCGCCCTGTCGATCACGCAGGATCACGACGGCATGCTGAACCCCGGCCTCGGCGGCCATGCGAGCCTGAAACTGCTGGGTTCGAGCAATCACCCCGCGAAGATGAGCGCGAACCATGAAAGAGTAGCTTGCCGCCAGCAACGACAGCAGAACGACCATGACCAGAACCACGACCAGCATCAGCCCTCGCCGCGTTTGCCGTCGATGCCGCTGAGCGTTTCCAATGCCCGCACGCACGCAACTCCTCCAGATGCGATCTCGTTTCAATTGCCTGGGTTCCGGTTTCATGCGATCTATCTTTCACTCCGCTGCGCGCGGGATCGCTGCTGAGCACGCATGATCCGCGAACCGAAAAAGATGTCCGCCTGCGGCAGGCGAACGGTCACGGTGTAACTGTCTTGGGAATAGGGCTCCGGAAGCGAGGGCGCCAACTCCGAATCCGTCAGCGCTTCTTTCTCCTCATCATCCTTTTGTTTATCCTCTTCCTCCGGCGGAGGCAGTTCGTCGTAGCCGACCGTGATCTCCACCGCCTGTGGGAGCGAATTGCCCAGACCGCCTTCCGGCTCGCTTCCAATGTCCCACTTGTCCACCCACTCGACGCCGTCAAAATAGCGGAATCGCAGGTACTTCAACTCCGGAGAGATAAGGTCCAGATCAATCGACCGCGATCGGTTTTCATACAAGGCGGTCTGATGCAGCGTCTTGATCTCGCGGCGAACCAGGCCCAGCGGCATGTCGGCCTCGGTGCCGTCCGGATAGACGTACGTCTCCTCATCGTCGTAGGCCAGGTAATACTGAACCTGACGGATGTCCGATTCCGCCGGCGGCGGATCATCCTTGATCGATAGCACGCGAAACAGTTTCTTGTCCGGCATCTGAACCGCCTGGAGCGTGATCAAGCGATCGGTTCCGCTGATGCCGGGACCGGCCTCAACCAGGAATCCGTTCGTCGCACGAATTTCCTCGGCGATCTGATGGGCGATGGTTCGAGCGAGATAGCCGGTCGAAACAACCTTTTGAACATAGGCGCGGGTGCGCAAGGATTGGTGATAAAATATAAACATCATGGACGAGACCAAGACGATCAGGCCGATGGCC
>JBHHUV010000068.1:0-10045 GCA_046754005.1 Phycisphaerae bacterium
GGTGGCCCCGTCGGCCTCCAGGCAGTTGAGCGCCTTCGCCAGAATCCGGGCCATCGACGTCTTGCCCACACCGCGCGTGCCGCAGAATAGATAACCGTGGTGCACGCGGCCCTGTGTGATCGCGTTCTTCAGCGTCGTCGTGACGGCTTCCTGCCCCACGACTTCGTCGAAGGTCTGACTGCGAAACTTTCGGGCCAATACGGTATATGACATGAATCCGAATCCAATCCTGTGGGTTCAGGTTTACCAACCTCTGCCTGTCTCGGGTTTCAATCCGCGACAGAGATACCTGGAATATTTGCTGAGTGGCCGGGTGTCAATCAAGTCCGGTTCGGCGATCCACGGCACACAGGTTCACGCAGGTGGGCTGCTTGGTTTCCCATCTGACCCGTTGTCTCCGAAACGTGTTGCATGGGACCGAACCGGATTTGAACGACACCGCGTCACTGCGATCCACCAGTCTGATCGAACCGGATTATAGAGTGTCGAACCCGCTTTTCCAGCCGCGGTGTCGGCCGCACCATGATTCACATTGTGAAAACCGGAGGGCTGGACGGGGACCCACCTTTCCACCCTCGAGGTTGATGCACGGACATTCCGAAATCCCCCCGGAATACCTCGATTTCGTTATTCGCCGGACGACAACCCTCGGTTGATGAACGGGGCGTCGACAATGGAAATGCTTTTGATCTTGATCGGTTGCAACGGGCGACGGTCATCATCCACGGCCGCCTGTCCGATCTTCCTCAGCGTAGCCAGTGATTCCGGACCCTGAATCTTGCCGAAGGCCGTGTAGCGACCATCCCAGCCGGCCTGACGAGAGAGGCAAATGAAAAACTGGCAACTCGCCGAGTGGATGTCCGACTCGATGATCGCCATCCCCACCGTGCCCAGCTCAAAAGGGGTGTCGTTGAACTCCGGCTCCAGGCAGACGCCATCGGGCCGTTTGCCCGTTCCGTCGCCGGCCGGATCACCCCCGAGAATGAACTGATTGGGATATAGGGTGTGAAATGTCGTTCCGTTATAGAACCGCTGTCTGGCAAGCTCCTGGAAATTGCTCACATGCTTGGGTGCTTTGTCGTAGAGCAGACGCAGATTCATGCTGCCGTAATCGGTTTCGATAACGGCCTGCTTGTAGGAAACCACCTCAATCGCCAACGGCTTGGTTTCCAAGGCGCCCCCATAGGGCTTCCATTGGAGTGTGTAGGTGCCGCTCTGATGGAGACCGGGATAGAACCGAGCCACGTCGAACCGAAGGCCAACGGAGGCATAAGGTGCCAGCGTGATGGTGGGAACGGGGTATTGAGGCTTTCTTGTCACACGATGGCCCATATGAGGATTCTGCTCGGAGGCGACTTCCAGCCCCCGGAAATGTGCGCCGGAGAAAATATGGGTGAGCGGAAGCCCCATACCGAACTCGAACGGCACCTTGCTCGGCAACGCACCCGGAACACTCAGCGTGATGCTCTGATCGGTCTTGTTCTGCGCGACGAACTCAACCATAACCGGGCTGCCCACCGGGACCGTCGTGCGGTCGGTGCGAAGCAGAACACGAACCCTGTTGGAAAGCGGCGGTTGGACACTCCGCGCCGCGTCGGGTTCCGCCGGAGCGGGTTGAGCCCAAACGCTCGCCGATACAATCGCCAACCAACTCATCACATTGATCATCTTCGTCTTTTACCCCCTTGTGGTGAGTGGGTTGTACCCTCAATAGTCGTCTTGATGATGCAAGCCGGAGCGAATTCCATGGAAGACAACCGATGGTCGACAATCGGCGCTATATGCCCGTTCCTCCCAGGACCGTCGAGATCGTCTTGCATAGAATCAGAAAATCCAGCTTCAAAGACCAATGATCGATGTAATACAGATCCAGTCGCATCCATTCCTGGAACCCGATTGTGTGGCGTCCCTTGATCTGCCAGATGCAGGTCAGCCCGGGCCGCATACTGAGCCGGCGGCGTTGCCAACGATCGTATTTCGCCACCTCGGCGGGAATGGGAGGCCGAGGACCGACGATGGACATATCGCCCTTGATGACGTTGAAAAACTGGGGCAATTCGTCCAGGCTCCATTTCCGTAAATACTTTCCGATCCACGTGATACGAGTATCGTTGGCCGCCTTGAAGGGCGGGCCGGGAGAGGGATCCAGATGAGCCACCTCGTCTATCCGATCCTCCGCATCGGCATCCATGCTCCGGAACTTGTACATGAAGAATGTCCGGCCGTTCAGTCCACTGCGGGCCTGCCGAAACAGGATCGGGCCCGGGGATGTCAGTCGGATCACACATGCGCATATCAACATTATCGGCCCGGTCAGGACGATTCCGATAACCGCAAGAATCAGATCGAAGGCCCGTTTGACGGACAGCAACTCGGGTGAATGACACGCCGGCGCATAGGCGAGGAGCGCCACGCCATGGAAATCGATCATCTCGGGTACCGAGTGGCATGCCATCGACTCCGCCTGAATGTGAGCAGTGACGCCCACCTCCTCGCACAACCTGACGTAGGGCATCACGTCGCCCAGATGCTCGATGGGAGTCGAAAAGACCACCTCATCGACCACATCGTCGTCTAATATCGGACCTAATGCCTCCGGACCGCCCAGGATCGCCCCGGTCTCAACGCGGGAGGGATCCTGCTCCCACGGTCCCCTCAGGTGCCCCACGACCGTGGAGCGACCGATGCCGACGGACCTCAGCAGTCTGCGAAACCGGACCGCCTCTCGGTCGGTGCCGACGATCAAAACGCGGCGTCGCCCCCGCGATCCAACCCAGCGGCTGACCCATCCACTTATACCGCGAACCGCCAAGGCGGTCGCGGGCAGGAGAATGGCGACGAATGCGATCTGAATCCGGGGATATCGGACCCGTTCCAGCAGCAAGGCGAGCGTGGCCATGAACAGGACCAGAATCACCGTCGCCGAGAGGGCGGTACGAAACGACCATTGCCAGTTCCGCCACCGCTGATCGTACCAGCGAAGTTGGGCGAGGATGATCGGCCAGGCAAAGGGGAGAAAGACCAGGATTTTGAAATGAAGGCGTTCGGTGCTGCCGAAGACGGGGTGGAATTCGGGCCAATCCGTGTGCAACCAGAAACGGCATCGAAGGACATCGGCGAGGATGTAGGTCAGGATCATCGCCACCGCGTCGGCGGCGATCAGGATCGTGCGATATTGTCGCCATGCCTTGGAGTGCGTCATGCCCGGGATCGATGCGAGGCGGTTGGATTCCCCTGAACGTCCACGACATTGTATCGTGGCCATTCCGTCTCGGCAACGGATCGAACCGGCGCGATCTTCCCCAGGGCCGATGACAGAATCAGCGGATTCTCTTGCCGGCTTCAGCCGACAGTTTGTTGTTTGCCACCGACTTCAGTCGGTGGTTGGCCGGGTGCCATGCTTACACGACCCGGCCGTTCGGGTCGGGTAAGCATGCCGATCACCCCGAGGTGCAGTCCGTAGGATGGGTCTGATGATCCATCCTACGCTGGGTTCGCCACTGCCAGGGTACGATCCAGAGCGGATCGAACCTTGATAGTGCCACCCATCAAGGCCCGATCGGTTGCTGTTGACGCTGCGGCTGTTGCGGTGTCGACGATTGAAGCAACCGGGCGGCGCCCAACTCCTCAAAGCGTGACAAGTCCGTCCAGAAAGTGCCCTCGCCCGCGAAGAATAACCGGATCGATTCCGGTTTGAAGTTTTCCGCGAAGGTGTAGAGGTTGTAGGCACTCGGGCTGCCGAACGCGCCGACCAACATCTTGTACCCCTCGGCCTCGGCATCCTTCTTGAGTTTTTCCACGTCAGCCATCGCCCGACCGAGGATCTCGGTCCGCTTCGCATCCAGCTCGGCGACCTGTTTTTGAATCGTGGCCACCTCCAACGCGGCCTGCGCATCGATCTCGGCGGCATCCTTCTCGCCCGTCGCCTGGATATTGGCCACCTGAACACGGGTATCCGCCTTGACCTTCTCACGAGCGATCTCAACCAGCTTGAGAACTTCCTCGAGCTGGGCCTTGACCGTCTCGGCCTCGCGTTGCTTTTCCTTCGTCAGCCGATTCTCGATCGCGATGTAGCTCTGCTGGATCGTTCGTTTCAGATCTTCGGTGACATCCCCGCTGGTCGGACTGCCTTGCGGCGCGTGGACCTCGATCTCCCGAACCAGCGACAACAGGACCTCGATATTCTTCGTACGGCAGACCCTTTGCAGTTCATGGGTCATGTCTCGCTGGAACAACTCCCGTTTCTCGCCCTGGATGAAATCGCGGGCGGAGTAGGTCGATCCTATGTTCCGGCAGATGGAACGAAGCTGCGGGCCGATCACCTTGTCCAGCACCCGGTCCACGTTGCCGTACTCATTGATGATCTCGGCGGCATGCTTCGGGTCGATACCCCAGACGACCGTTACACCGACGCGGATCACGTAGCCGGTGTCGGACGGAAATGTAATTCGGTAATTCACATCCTCATTTTCCTTGATCTGCGAAAACTCATTGAATCCGATCTCAATCAGCGTCACTTTCTGGAGTTTGGGATTGATAAAATAGACTCCCGGCTGAAGGACATCCCGAAGCGTGCCCCGTTCACCTGGTTCGGCCAGCGGGCGAACATAACTGATCCGTTCCTCCTCGACTTCCGAAACCGCCGTCTCGCCCGGTGACAGCTCTGACAGGCCGGCTTGCAGACCAGTCAATGATTGCGACTCCGTCGTCTTCGGCTGATCGCCGAACAGGTTGGTGACCACGCCGACAAAGCCGGCGGGAATCACCGTGGCGGGATGCAGTTCGACATCATAGACATACGGATTGATCTTGTAGGTGCCGGGTGTAAGCACCTCCCGGAGGATGCCGCGCATCTGGGATTCGCGTGTGACAATCGTCTGACCCGCCGGCGCCGACTTGCCGACCTTGCGTGTCACGATGCCGATCATGGGGAACTCGCCTGCAAAGGAGAAATTCCCCGCTCGAAGCTGATCGCGCTGTTGATCATTCAGGGAGTGAATCCACTGCCAAGTGGCTGGATCGCCCGATGGCACCACGGTCAGATCCTTCAATTCCCCTTCGTAGCGAATCGGATCCCGAAAATGCCGTCCCGGTCCCAGGACTTCCAGTTGAATCCCCTTTTGACCGGGTTTCGTCGCCACCAGCTGCCCGGATGGCAGGTTGTCCCCCATCTTGCGAATCAACACCGCGCACTTGTTCGGGGGTACATAGATGCGACACGTCAACCAGACGAGCGCAGACCCACCGGCGCCGAGAAGCAGCACAATTCCGATGATGAGCGATATCAGGCGTTTCATGATCGATTCCCTCCCCTAGCCGATTGCGACTTGAAGGACTGAAATTCTTTGAATATGTCTGAGAACGGCCCCTCGGTGTTGCTCAGGATGGACTTGATGGAAGGAGCCACTTTTTGCAGGAAGAACTGCTGTGCGTAGGTCGCACCATCACCGAAGGCCGCAACGGCCTTGCTGAGTGGTTCGGCCCGCGCCTGGTAATTGAACAGGATCACGTTCGCTTCCGCCTGACCCCGCGACACCAAGGCGGCTGCCTCCTTCTCCGCCGCCTCCAGCGCCAGCTTGGCAACTTCAAACTCGCGACTCGCACGCGTCACGGAAACCACCTTATGTTGCTCGGCCTCCTTGACGATGCTGACCACATCTCGCCGGGCATCACCCAGGGCTCGATTCTGATCCTGCATTTCTTCCTGTTCGACCAAGAGCGCTTCGGCGCGGCCCTCCTCCATCTGGTTCGTATAGCGATCAATCTCCTGATCCGCTTGTTCACGCTGGCTGATGGGAGATGCAATTTCGCCCGGAAGTTCGATATCGCGAACCAGGGCGGCCTTGATGTTGATCCCCTGTTCCCAGCAGTCCCGCTTCAACTCCGCCAGCAATCGACTCTGAAACGCCGTCCGCGTCTTCCCACTGATAAACTCACGGGCCTTCAGCTTGGAACCCTGGATGCGGGCGATGCTGCGGGCATTCGGCAGGATGATCTTGCCGAGAATATCCGCTTTGTCTCCATAGGCCACCGTCACCTCGGCGACGTGGTCCGGCCGGATCGCCCACTCGATGGTCCCCTCGATCGTGATCGTGAAACTGTCGCTGGAGGGAAAGTGAATCGCATCGGCATCCAGCATGTCGTATTTCTGGCTGCGAACATCGACCACTTCGATCTTCTTGAGGTAGGGGTTGAAGTAGTACAACCCCGGCGTCAGGGTTTCGCGCTGCACACCTTTGTCCCCCGGTTCGACCGTGTAGGTGTTTTTAACGGTCGGATCGGTCCCGCTCAGAAGCGTGACCACGCCCACGTGCCCCTCCGGCACCTGGATCGCCGGAAACTTCTGCACCTCGTAGGCGAATGGATTCACGTTGTGCCGGGCGGGTTGCAGAATCTCATCGACGGGGCCGCGCTCGTCCGGCTCCGTCGCCACCGTCTTGGGAAAGGGAAGCGGCTTGCCGTACTTCCGCATCAACACCCCGACCTCGTTCTGCTTGATCAGTGTCGTTGGAAATACCAGACGTTTGTAAGAATATGGGTTGAAAAAGTAACGGCCCTCCGTCACTACTTCGTATCGAATACCCTTGTAGTCGTTCCGAACATCCTCCTCGCTGTCGCCCGTGATCTCGGAAATCTTCCGGACCAGGTCGGGATAAAGCACTACCTGATCGCCGAACTCGTCGCGCAGCTCCGAAGGCAGCAGCTTCCCGGTCTTGTTCACCAGAACCAGGATTTCATTGGCGTTCACCTCGACCCGAAAACCAAACCAATAGACCGCCGACACCAGGAACAACAAGAGCAATCCGGTACCGATCAGCGACGATATCTTGCCGGCGCGCCAATGCGGCTCGTAACGCCGGGCCTGTCGTGGGGGTGAATCCGACATGATGTAATCCCTTCCGAAAAGGTTACGACATGGGTTTGCCGCAGAGAGCGCAATACTCGGCGCGGCGATTGTTTCGCTTCCGGCAATGGGGGCAACGCCACCTGCATCCGGGCAGGCCGCGCCGCAGCAGAACCAGCCCGCCGACAAGGCAGGCCCCAAGAACCAGCATAATCATCACGGTTATTCTGGCCATAGCCTATTTTCTTTCAGGGATCCGAGCCAGGTTCTCGTCAATCCGCGCCCGTCAGAGCCGCGCCCGCAAGGAAGCGTCGGCGCACATCTGAGAGAATCTTTTCCATTTGGGAGAAAACCACTCCCAAATCCCGGATGGCCCAGATCCTGAAACACCTGTATCAATAGCCCACTATAAGATAAAACGTATTCACCATGAAAAATTCATTATAAATCGCCCGCCGATTTCGAACGATCCAGAAAAACGCCTCCCAAAGCTGTGACACCGGTTTCCAACCGGTGCGAATCCCTGAAGGCAACCGGGTATCGATCACTGAGTATACGCGCCTGATAGTCGTCCCCTTTTTTCGCTAATCGCTATTCGACATTCGACATTCGCCATTCACCCACGCTACGCAGCCATTGGCCAAGCCGCCGCAGCCCCTCCTCGATCGACACCTCGGGCTCATAGCCCAGATCCCGCCGCGCTGCGGAAAGGTCGAACCAATGGGACGTCGTCAGCTCCTGAACTAAAAACCGCGTCAGACGCGGCTCCCGCCGGATGCGCAGCGCACCATAGATCAGTTCCATCCATGTCGCCATCCGGAGGGCCTTCTGCTTGGATACCGACCGCGTGATCGGCGACAGCCCGGCCGCGGCAAGGATGCCGTTGATCAACTCCCAGAGCGGCCAAGGCTCACCGTTGCTCAGAAAGTACGCCCGACCCGCGATGCGCGAACCCACCACCAGCCGATCGGCGGCAAGCAGATGGGCGTCGGTGGCATTGTCGATATAGATGGAATCGACGAGCTTGTCCTCACTGCCGATCCGCCGCAGCGACTTCGCCCGCCGAATGATCCGCGGCACCAGGTTCGTATCGCCCGGCCCCCAGATCAGGTGCGGCCGCAGAGAAACGGTTGCCAAGTCCGGGCCGTCGGCGGCAAGAACCATGCGCTCGGCGATGGCCTTGGTCCTCGGATACGGCCCATCATACTCCGCCGGGTAGGGCGTCGACTCGTTGATCCCCTCGGCGTCCCGGCCGTCGAAGACGACGCTGGGCGAACTGGTATAGACCAGCCGACCGACAGCGTGCGCCGCACAACCGGCGAGGACATTCTCCGTCCCGACGACGTTGGGGCCATGATACGTATCGTAATCCCCCCAGATGCCGGCCCGTGCGGCGACGTGGAAGACGGTGTCGCACCCACGACAGGCATCGACAACGGCCGCCCGATCCGTCAGATCGCCGCGCACAACCTCCACACCTATCTCACGCAGGGCGGGATAGTCCCCTCGCGCAAAGCTGCGCACCGCATCCCCCCGGTCGACCAACCGCTGAACAATCGCCCCGCCGAGAAAGCCGCCACCGCCGGTGACCAGGGCCTTAATGGGATGCCGCTGATTCATACACAGCGATCATACCCAATCCCGGCGCTGCCCACGAACCCAATCGGGTGGCCATGCGATACCGCAGAAGGACTCGCGACTCGGGTGCCATGCTTACACGACCCGGCCTTTTGGGTCGGGTAAGCATGCCGAGTCCCTTGGTTGCGGCCGGGTGGAATGGCCAGGCAACGCGCGGCCATGCCGAACTGTGGCACCGGTTTCCAACCGGTGCGAATCCAGAAGAGCCGCGGGCTTCAGCCCGCGCGGCGAGTGGCAAGGTCAATCGTAGCTCGCTCGCAAACGACGCTTGGCCACGCGAATCCTCGGAGAGATTCACGACATCTTATAGGCCGCCCATTCCGCCAGCTTCTCTCGAAAGATCTTCGCATTGTGGCGAATGTCCACGGGGAAAGACGGGTGTATCAGAAATGTCTCAATCAACTTTGTGTGGTCATGCCCGGCCGCCTGATCCCGTAACTCCCGAATCAGTCCCGCGCGGCGGCTGCGTGACAACCGACCGGCCCCGCGCTCCGGTTCCACGCAGATGACCGGCCGCTGGCTCGGTGGCTTCCCGACGCCCACCAGGGCCGATCGCCTCACAAGTTTGTGCCCATTAAAAATCGCCTCGCATGGCACGGTGAAGAGCGTGCCGCCGGGGGATACGACGCGATGGGACTTCCGGCCGCAGAACCAGAGGCGGCCCCTCTCGTCCAGATAGCCCACGTCGCCCATCCGGTGCCAGACGGCCAAACCATCACGAATCTTCGCCAGCCGAGTCGCCGAGTCGCTGGTGATGTATTCCCGCGTCACGACCGGTCCCTTGACGACAATTTCGCCGATCGTACCGGGGGGCAGCAACAGATCGTCCGACCATTTCTCGATGGGCGAGTCGGTGATCTCGATGACGCCGAGTTCCGCGCCGGGCACGGGCCGCCCGACGCAGGTACCGCCACCTCGTTCGGAGACCGTCGCCGTCTCGCCCAGAATCTCCCGGCTCCCGATCGAGCAGACGGGCAGGGCCTCGGTCGCCCCATAGGGAGTGAAGATCTCGGCGCCGGCATCGAGCATCGAACCGAATCGACGCAGCGTAACCGGCGGCACCGGCGCTCCGGCCGAAATCACCCGGCGCAGCGACGGCAACTTCACGCCGCGGGCCTCGCCCATGCGGCCGACGCGATCCAGCAGCGCGGGCGAGCCGAACATGTGCGTCACCTTCTGGTCGCGGACGGCCTCGAAGATTTTTTCGGGATCAACGTGCGCCGGCCGAGTCGGGTCCATCTCCGGAATGACCGCCGTCATCCCTAGCGCCGGATCGAACAGGGCGAAGAGGGGGAAGGTGGGCAAGTCGATCTCGCCGGGTTCGATCCGATAGTGGTCGCGAAGGATGCGCACCTGTGCATCAAACATGCCATGGCGGTAGAGGACGCCCTTGGGCGGGCCGGTGCTGCCGGTCGTAAAGATGATGGCGGCCGGATCGTCGGGCCGCGTCGGGGCCATCTCGAATGGTCGGTCCGTACGATGGGGAGCATCGATGTCCCGCTGGTCGTCGGACGGACGACCCCGCGGCGTCTCCATTCCTTTCGATCGCTCTTCATCACGAAT
>JBHHUV010000069.1:0-9970 GCA_046754005.1 Phycisphaerae bacterium
AAGAGGTGGTCCCTGACCGGTCGGGCGAGACCGAGGGCCTCGTCGTGTTTCAGCCGGGGCAGGGCGCCGTCCTTGCGGTCCCAGGCGAGATAGTGAAGTGGTTTCCAACTGATAATGTCGAACCAATCGGCATAGGGTGATTTTTGCCCGTTTTTCAGCACGTCTCGAAAGGCCCAGAAGTCTCGGCCGGTGTGGTTGAAGACGCCGTCGATGATGACTTTGAATCCGAGCCGATGGGCTTCGTCCAGGAAAGCCAGGAAGACGCGATCGCTTTCGGACCATTGCCACGTCTTGGGATCGGCCGTCTCGCCTTCGATCTTTTTCAGACTGCCGGCGACGCCGAAGAAGTCGTCGATGTGTCGATAGTCGGAGGCGTCGTACTTGTGAAGCGATTCGGCGAGGAAGACGGGGTTCAAGTAAATTGCCGTGATGCCGAGATCCCGGAGGTAGGGCAGCGATTCGTGGATGCCCTGGATGTCGCCGCCATATCTACGATCGTAGATATATTGGTAGAACGAGCCGCGCTCCACAAAATCGGGATCGGGCGATCCCTTAGCCTTCGACGCCCCGTACGGCTTGTTCCAGGCGTGGGTCCATGGCACCGTTCGCGGGGGGTCGTTGCTCGAATCGCCATTGCGAAAACGCTCGGGGAAGATCTGGTACCAGACGGCCTGCCTGGCCCACTCCGGCGTCTGGAAGGGCGGGCGAACGACTTGTGACCACGGCCGGGTTTCCGTGTGATCCTGGCCCACGATCAACCGTTCCCAGCCGTCGGTGATGAGAAAGGCGTATTGGAGCCACGGGGCGACGGTCATTTCATCCTTGACCATCCCCCCGCGACAAGTTGGAGATTCGTAGGGCATCGTTCGGCTCTTGACACGCGCCTGGAGGGACCAGTAGTCGAAGCCGTTTCGTGAATCCGTTCGGTGCATCGGGATCGGTCCGCCGCCTTCATATTGAAATACACCCGACTTTAACGGGATCACGGCCACGCGCTCGACATCGTCCGCCAGGGTGCGACAGGTCAATCGAACCAGGTTTTCCGAGATCGGCGTGAAATAGGTGGATCGGGTGGGATCATGTTTCAAGGCCGTGCGAACGATGTGGTTGGGAAGAGGGGGGCCGAGCTGTTCGGCGTCGGGGCCGATCCGGACTCCGCTGTTGTAGCCGCCGGTCTTGTTCGGCTGCCGAAGTGACGGATCGGCGGCGGTATCTTCGAGCCAATAGGCGCCGTTGACGAGGAATTTGTAGTGATGCGCGCCGTCGGGTAATTCCAGGATCGCGCGGTAAACGCGGCCGGCTTCCGTGGAGATCATCGGCGTCGCGCCGGGTCGCCAACCGTTGAAGTCACCCAGAAGCTCGACCTTTTCGATCGCAAGACCGGCGGGAAGCCGATCGTCCCCAGCCGGTTCGTATTGGAAGGGGTGCCAGCCATCTTCGTGAAGGGTCAGCTCACCGGTTCGAGTCGACAACTTTGCGAGTGTGCGATGACCCTTGCGAGTACGAACGGTTCGCTTGCCCTCCAGTTTCTGCGGGGGGCCGGTCGTTCCACTCTCGATGTGGAGTCGAGCCTCACCGTCCTGTGTCGGCAGAAAGACCCATCCCCACACGCCGTCGCCGAGTGGAAGGGCCGATTCGGCATCGCTCGGTGCTTCATCCGCGGGTTGGTAACGCATGCGCCAGCCGGGGTGCAGCTCCCGCGTGATTCGTGCGCTATCCCGGTACTTGCCATCGGAGAGGGTGAGTTCGATTTCGTATAGGCCCGGTCGTTCGACAACGTATGTAGCAATCGGGGCCGATTTCGGTTTCCATGTCTGATCGTCGTCCGATGTGGAATCCACACTGGCTAATCTTCGCACGCGCCATTGATAGGCCTGGATCGGATGATTTTCACGAGAGACACTCGCGCCGGCATCGAGTGTGACGCGGCCCGAATGAACATCGTGCAGGCGGATGACCGCGTGAGGCCGCGCCGCGGTTCGAGGCTCGAAGCCCCAACGTTTGTCCTTGAGACTCAACCAGAGAGTGTATTCAGCGGATTGTGGAATCACCAGATGGATGTTTCGCCCGGGTTGTGTCAGCCGTCCGTCGTCGCCTTCCCCGAGATGGCGCGTCCATGCGCCGTCAAACGCAAACTTGAATTCGTGGGAACCGCATCGCCAGAACCGACTCAATTCCAGTCGGCCGTCGATTTCCTCGAACCGGGTGGTTTTATCCGTCGGATCCCATCCATTGAAGGTTCCCGCGAGACAGACATGAGGAGTCGATGGGTCGGCCGCGGATGCGTGATCGGGCATGAGAACAACCGCGGCGCATATCACCGAGGTGATCGTCAGGAATGAACGATACAGGAACCTCTTCATAGTTTGATTCGGAGCCATGTTTGATTCAGAACCATCCACTCATCCTGACTTCCCTGGTCCGCACCTGTGCGTGCGCGGTTGATGCTCGACAACAACCCGCCCCCACACAGATCCCGCTCATCGAAATATTGTAACGTATTGACGTTTCGGCGTTTAATTCATCTGCCGGGGAGATGAGACGGACTTTCGAATCGTGAGGGTGACCGGATATGTTTCCGCAACTTGCGATTCGCGACCGTTGACGATTTCGAGAAGGCGCTTGCAGGCGCGTTCTCCGATTTCATAGAGCGGCGTGTGCACCGTCGTCAACGGCGGATCGCAGTAGGCCGCCTGGTGCATGTCGTCGCAGCCGACCACGCTGACATCCTTCGGCACATGAATGCCTGACTCCTTGAGTCCGCTGATCGCTCCAATCGCCATCTTGTCGTTGCCGGCCACCAATCCCGTTATAGTCGGCTCCCGCTTGAGCAGCCGAACCGCCGCCACCGATCCACCTTCCTCGGTGTAGAGACCATCCTCCGTATTATGCTTCTGCAAGGGAAGACCCGCGCCTGAGAGGACTTCTTCCATCCCCGCTCGTAGATCCCACGTCGTCTGAACCTCGGACGCCCCGTGAAGCAGACCGATGTGTCGATGCCCGTGATCCAGGAGATGCCGCGCCGCCAGCCGACCGGCCTCGCGATAGTCGCAACGGACGTGGTTCAGCGACCGGGTTGGCAGATAGTTGTTGACGATCAACAGGGGGCGATCACCATCCTCGAAATCCCCCAGAAATTGATCCGTGTTGGTGGCGCCCAAGCAGAACATCCCATCGACGACGTGTCGATCAAACAGACTGAGATACTCCTTCGCCTCGATGAACTTGGGATTGAAGACCTCCAGCAGAATCTTGTAATCTGCAGAATTTGCATGTGAATGGATGGCGCTGATCAGCTCACCGAAATAGGCATCGGCGAAGGCGTGTTGTAATTGAGGGACGAGGATGGCTAAGAGTCCGGATTTCTGGGCTTGAAGACCCTGAGCGAGTCGACTCGGCTGGTAGCCCAGGCGATTGGCGGTTTCGAGCACACGGGCCCTCGTAGCGGGGCTGATATGCGGATCTCTTTTGTTGAGAACCAGGGAAACGGTGGTCAGAGATGCCTTGCTTTCCCTCGCTACGTCCCTGATACCAATGGATTTACGCTTCGCCATAACCCTTGCTACAATCCCTGAGTGGTGGCTGCCGGCAGCCAGGGAGCAACTGACTTCACACGCCCTGTCATCCGGTTCCCAGCGTCTCGAACGCCCTTCGCGAATTTCTCTATAATTCGCGCTTGAATTCTGGACGAAAAGGACTACACTGGCGCCAGATAAAAGGTTTTACCAGTACCAACATACGCATTGGCGGCGAGGAAGTCAAATGGTTTCCTACACACCTTCTCCTCGATCCAGAGAGTTCGATCCAGTTCGGAAAGACATGAATTCCTACGGATATCATAGGTTGAAGAACGTCTCTACCCAATCCACCGCGACGCGCGGATTCACCCTGATCGAATTGCTCATTGTTATCGGCATCATCGCTACACTGATCTCGATACTCCTGCCGGCGATGTCACGGGCACGGCAAATCTCACAACGGACTGTCTGTGGCTCCAACCTCCGGCAATTCGGCATTGCTTTCCTCAACTACAGCGAGGACTACAACAGTTGGTTTCCCGTCAAACCCCACCCCCAAAAGGACAATCCTACCATCGAGGAGCTGGCAACGGTCCAGGACAGGCCATCACCCGACTGGGGTCCCAATTTTTCGGGGATGATACGTGATATTGTTGAATATCGGCATACCCATGAGGGTGCGAGCCAACCTCTCTATCTGCCCGATCCCAAGGTGATGCTCTGCCCGAGCGATCGGGGGAATAATCGTCCCGGCGTCAATTCCAATGATTTCTGGCCCACGATGCCGGTCGAAAAATTCACTGATTTGCCGAGGACCATCCCTCACGAAGCCACCTTGGGCAAGTCTTTCATCAGCTATTTCTATGTCGCCCTCTGGCGGACGGACGATCGGGGGGACTTTATCGTCATGGCCGATCAAAGCAATCACGATGATACCACGATCCAGTCTCTCACCGAGCTCACTCCCGAGGATAATCACGGAGCACGCGGGGTGAATGTACTCTTGTTGGATTCCCACGTGGAATGGTCGCCCGCGAAGAGCGGTAACTTCGAGGACGTTCAGCTTTTGGCTCGGCGTTATTGGGACTTGATTACAGCTTCGAGGCCTCGTTATCCCGGTACTATGGGCGATAATCGAAGCTCGGAGGTTCAGACGATCGAATAAAACAGGCTCGGTCGCATTTTGTCAGTTAATGATCAGCTCCCCAGGATTGAGGAAGCTTAGCCCGATCGAGTAATATACTGATAGGGCTTGGGCATACCAGACATGCCTGAGCGGATCAGGAGGGGACTCGGGGTCGCGAAAAGCGAAGCGCGCGTAAATGCGTGCATGGGGTGCGATCACCGTCTCGGCCACAACCTAAAGTGGTTCCGACCAACCACGACATGGAAAACAACGACTGCGCATCGCCCATCCGGATGAATGTCCCGGGATGCGACGGTTTCTCGTAATCGAGTGAGTCATCCGCGCGCGTGTGATTCCGATGAGAACGCCGAATCGATGAATGCTTGCTTCGGCGCTGAAGAATTGGATCTATCAACCTACATGAGGAGAAGGAGTATGTCTCGCCAGTTTCGACGTTTCACATCCCTGTTTTTCGTCGCGGCCCTGTGTGTGGCCGGCTCCATCGTTGCTTGGCCGTTGTCTTCGGCAACCGCGCAACCCTGCGTCGGCCTACCTCCGATCGACGGTCGCAACCTTCCGACCAAGTTTGCCGGTACGATGAATGTGCTGCAGGACAATCCGACCGGCTTCGGCGATGTCACGCCGCCCAATCCCCAGCCGTCCGAGGGCAACGAACTCGACCAGATGTTTCTGGCCAACGATGACACGACCCTCTACATCGGTCTCACCGGCAATACCGAGCGGATCGATAACCTGACGAACACCGTTCTCGTTTTCATCGACACCGGTCTCAACGGCGGAACCGCCACTCTGGCGACCGCCAGCGCCTCGACCTGTTGCTCGATCCACGGGGCCCCCGGCGGTTGCGACGACATGATATGTGAGACATGCGTCTGCACTGCCCAACCGCTGTGTTGTGGTCCGATGGCCAACTGGACACAGGAATGCCTCGACCTGGCCTTTGGCGCCTGCCTCGGCGCCTGCCCTTGCGGGGCCGCCGACACCTCTTCGGCCCTGCGTGGCATGGACGGCACGACACTCGATTTTGCTCCCGAGTTTGCCATCGCCGTCTGGAACGTGGGCGGTATTCAGAGCGCCGTCCTGATTGATCTTCGACTCCCGGCGAATACACCCGGCACAGCACTGATCGAAGGTGTCGACTTTGCGGTTGATAATTCCAACCTGGTTGGCGTCAACAGCGAGCCCGCGAACGATCCTCTCCAGCAGACCGTCAATGCCGCCACGGCGACGACGGGTTTCGAGTTCGCCATCTCCCTGGCCGCCTTGGGCATCACCAGCGTCGATACGATCGATGTACAGGCACTCCTCGTAGGCGGTGGCGGCTTCATCAGCAACCAGAGTCTTCCCCCACTCAATGCTACGGTCGGCAACAACGGTGGAGGCGTCAACTGCGTCGGCAATCACGATCCGGCCGCCGTCCCGCCTAACATCGTGGACTTCGCTGACGATGCAGTTTTTCCCGGTCTTCAGCATGTGACGCACACCCTCACGTCCCCCGGCGCCGCGCCTGGCGGGATCTTTGATGGTATCGACATCCCCACCGATTTTGGTGGGCCCGCTTCGGTGGCGCTGCAAAACAACTACACCTGTTTTGGTGATGCCGCTCCGTTCACGCCGGTCGCCACTAACGGTAGTGAACTCGACCGCATCTTTGTCTCCAGCGACGCCGACAAGCTCTATATTGGATTGACCGGCAATATCCCCTCGGCCGAAGACACCCAGAACACAATCCTCGTCTTCATAGACGACGGCAGTGGATTCACCTTCGAAACCCTGTTCACCGGCGGTCTCACCGGCGGCTCCGGCGCATTGCAGGGGATGGACAGCATCGCCATGGACACCGGATTCGCCCCCCGATGGGCGATCGAATACTGGCGCGGCGGAAACCAGCACAACGCCTTTATTGAAGATCTTGCCTTCGATACGGATATTCCGCTCTTGTTCAGCATCGACACAGGGATGCATCTTGATCCCGGCGTCAACGCCTTCTCCGCTGATCTGAGCAACATCCTTGGCGTCAATGGGATCATCGGTGATGATCCTCTTCGGCAGGAGGCCCTCTCGCCGACCGCCGTCTCGGGTGTCCAGTTTTCATTCCGTCTGGCCGATCTCGGTCTGAGCCCCTTCAGCACGATCAAGGTCATGGCCTGCATCACCGGGGGCACCGGCTTCGTCAGCAACCAGTTCCTTCCGCCACTGAATCCGACCGATCCCGTACCCGTCCTCTCGACCGACACCTTCGCGCCGGCCCTTCCGTTGGCCGACATGGCCTCGACGACAAACACCCAGACACTCGTCAACGCCGCCGCGCTGAGTCGCGTGACGGGTATCTCCGTCACGGTTGATATCACGCACCCGGCCGTGGACGAACTCATCATCGACCTGGTTCATGACAATACCGGTCGCATCGTTCGGCTTTGGGATGGCAGTGGGACCGGGGCAAACATGAACACGACCTACGCCGAGGGCGGTGCCGATCTGGCCACATGGACCGCACCGGGTGTGGGGTCCTTTGCCCCCTTTGAGACCCTGCTGACGTTTAATGATGTGAATCCGACTGATGGAACGTGGTCGCTGATCATTCAGGACACACTTACAGGCAACACGGGCACCCTCAACTCGTGGACACTCGATTTGCGTGAGGACATCGGCGGCGCGATACCCTGCCTCGGCTTACACGACCCCCTATTGAACCCGATCGCCCTGAACGATCCGGCCTTCCCTGGCAATCAATTCCTGGACATCAGCCTGGCGATGGCGGGGGCCCCGACGTCGTTCGCCTCGCAGAACATCCCGGTCGCATTCCTGCCCCAGGTCGAACTCGCCTTGCAGAATAACCACTCCTGTTTCGGAGACTCGGTCGAGCAACCGCCCGCATCGCCGCCCGGCTCCGAGATGGACCAGATGTTCGTCACCAACTCCAATGATCGTCTCCAACTCGCGATTACCGGCAACCTCGAAAACAATCGCAATGCGTACATCCTGCTGCTCGATACCGATCCGGCGACGGGTACCCAGGTCATTGGCGGGATCACCTCACCGCCGACACCACTGGGCGGCAACGCCGGTGAGCCGGGCCTCAACGGAATGACGATGGACGTGGGATTCGCTCCGGACTATGGGCTCGTCGTACACAGGCAGGACAACGCGTCTCCAGCCAACGATTACAGCGTCTTCCTGACCGACCTGCGGACCAATGTTACGCGTGCGGTTGGTAGACTTGTCCGCAATACCGGCAGCGGTGAGCTACTCCCCGCTGTACCCAACGGAAATGGCAGTGAGCTCGACGAGTTGTACATCCAGAACGATGCGGACAATCTCTACATCGGTCTGACAGGCAATCTCGAAAACAACGGCAACGCCTACATCATTTTTCTCGACACAGTGCCGGGATTTGGAAGCAATTTCCTGACAACAAACATCCTCGGATTCCCACCGGAGCTGATCAGCCTTGATGGCGATATACTCGACGCCGGATTTGATGCCGATTATGCCATCGTCCTCGACCGATCGGGCAACTTCTATTCGGCCCAGCTCGTGGACCTTGTCAACACCGTGCCGGTCTCCGTGATTAACCTGACGTTCGATTCCGTCATTGCGCCCAATACCTACGTCGGGAACAACACCAACTCCGTGGGTGTCAACAGCAATCCCGCCGACGACGTTGATGGCGGCGTGCCGCCCAGCCCGCAGATCGTCAATGCCATGACGGCAACGACTGGCGTGCAGTTTGCGATCGATCGGCTCTCCATCGGCAGTCCTGCCGATCTGGCCACCATTCAGGTTGGTGCCTACCTGACGAGCGGCGGGGGTTTCTGGAGCAACCAGACGCTGCCTGGACTTGGAGGCGGTGTGGCCAATCTTGGAAATCCCGTGGATCTGAGCTTCCAACTCGGTAACCAGTTTACCGCCTACGTCATTGCGGATCTGGCGGGCTATGCGGCGCCGACCACCTTCGACGGCTCGGCCATTCCGACCGCCATGGGTGGCGTGGCCCTCTCCACTCAGGACAACTACACTCAATTTGGGGATGCGGTTCTTCCGCCGAATGCGGGCAATACGAACTGTATGCAGGTTGCTTTCGATGATACCAACGTGTTCGGTGTGACCAGCACCGATGCGTTGGATCCGGGTTCCGCGGAGACTGGCATGGAATACGACATTCCCTTCGCCGATCTTGGATTGACGCCCGTAAACATGGGCGGTCTCGGCGCCGAAGTCAAGATGATGAGTGTCGTCACGGGCGGCTTCGGATTCCTCTCCAACCAGTTCCTCCCGCCGTTGGGCACGGGCGTGTCGCCCAATCTTGGAAACGCCGGCCTGATCGATATGACCACCTTTCCAGGCAACCAGTTCCTGACTTACGTCATGGCCGATCCGGCAATCGCGCTGGTTGATATCGATGGCGACGGGGTATTCAATTTCACGCTCGACACGAACGCCTTGGTGGGTGTCCTGCTCGGGACGATCACCGACCCGGCCATCGTAGCCAATGCCGACGTCAACGGAGATGGCACCGCCGACGGACTCGATGTGCAGGCCTACGCTGATGCGGTTTTGGCACTGTAAAAACGAAGGTGAGGGTGCCACCGCATCTGGCCGTCTCATGGGTGGCACGGCGAAACAATGAACAGCAAGCCATGTCGAACGATCGGATTTCGACACGGCCCGAAGCCTTGAGGAGTGGGAATACACGGCCGCCCGGGCCGGTATGGTTTGTCCATACCGGCTCATGCGGTCCGCGTGTGTGGGCGCCGAGGAAGCGCTATTTGTCTTCCGGCGGATTCTTCCTTTCTTCAGGTGGCCTATGATCCTGATAGGATCGCATACGAATCCATCTCAAGGGGTGTTCGCATCGATGGGAAACCGGACCCGCTGAACCCTGTGAGGCAGATTCTCACGAGTATTGGTGAGTGATGGAGGTTCTGAATTGACGTCTCGATATCACATTGTTCCATGCATACTGCTGATCGTTCTGGCCGCGAATTCGAATCTGCACGCCGAGAATCCGCCGGTGATGATTCAATACTTCGAGGCCGGTTGGGACACCATCCAATACCGGATGCCCGATGTCTTCATGGCCGGCTACGATAGCGCCTGGCTGCCGCCGCCCCAACGTGCCGCCTCTGGAACCAATGGCATCGGCTACGACCTGTTCGATCGGTTCGACCTGGGCAGTGATGCCGACCCCACGCGCTACGGCTCCGAGTCCGGCTTTCGCCTCATGGTCGAGGCATTCCATAAGACCCACTGCCGTGTGTACGTCGACTGGATCATGAACCACAACGCCGCGTGGGACAACACC
>JBHHUV010000070.1:0-9815 GCA_046754005.1 Phycisphaerae bacterium
ACCCAAGTGATCGGCATGCTTACCCGACCCAATAGGTCGGGTCGTGTTAGCATGGCACCCGAGAAATTTTCGCGAAATGGGGATGCACTCGGCATGGGTATCAAGTCGCACGGACTCGAAGTCCGTGGCGCTCCAGGTCGATTCTCGTATCGGTTGGGAATCGGTGTGATCCCGGCAAGCCGGAACGGTCGAAGGCCACAAACATGGGGATCGGTATGCTATCCCGTTACGCCATTCCCGCGCCTTGGAGCTTGGGCATGCCACCCGGCCGAAATCGGTGACTGACTGGTTTGAGTGTTAGCAGTCCTCATTGATCTCGTATGAAAGACGACATGGAGACGGATCAGGCACATGATGAAACGAAGAAGTCGGCGGCGACCGACAGCTACGTGGGCCGCGCCGCCGTCGATGGGGGTCTGGCGACGGCGAAGGAGATCGAGACCTGCATTTCCAAGCGCAACTCCCTGAAGGCACAGGGTAAAGAGGTCAAGCTGGGGAGCATTCTGGTCAAGACCGGGGTGCTGACGCTGTCGCAATTGAGGCGGCTCTACAACGCAGCGGACGATTCCAGCTCTCAGTCTTTCAAACAGATCCCGGGCTTCCAAATCAAGCGGAAAATCGGGGCCGGGGCCATGGCCAAGGTCTACGAGGCTCGTCAGCTCTCGCTGGACCGGACCGTAGCGATCAAGATTCTTCCCGATCATCTGAGCAAGGATCCGGAGTTCGTCGAACGCTTCTACAAGGAGGGTCAGGCGGCGGCGAAGATGAACCACAACAACATCGTTCAGGCGATCGACGTCGGGGAATATGCCGGAAGCCACTATTTCGTGATGGAATACGTTGATGGGGAGACGGTCTATGACGAATTGATGCGTAACCGGGTTTATCAGGAGGATGCGGCGCTCCATACCATCATCCAGATCGCACGGGCCCTGGAACATGCCCATGCCCGGGGTCTGATTCACCGGGATGTGAAGCCCAAGAACATGATGATCACGAAGGATGGCACGGCCAAGCTGGCGGATATGGGGCTGGCTCGGCTGGCGGACGACGTCGCGGCGGCTGAGGCCGAGAAGGGCCGGGCATTCGGCACGCCCTACTATATCTCGCCCGAACAGATACGCGGGGTTGTGGACGTGGATTTCCGGGCCGATATCTACTCGCTGGGGGCGACACTGTATCACATGGTGACCGGGAAGGTGCCGTTTGAGGGCTCGACTCCGACCTCTATCATGCAGAAGCACCTGAAGCAGCCGCTGACACCACCGGATCATCTGAACAAGTCGCTCTCGACCGGTCTGGCTGAGGTTGTCGAGCGGATGATGACCAAAAATCGGAAGTACCGCTACCAGTCGACGACCGATTTGTTGATGGATCTGGAGAAAGTTCAGGAGGGTAAGGCCCCTTTGCAGGCCCGCAGCGGGATTGACGACAGCCTACTGAATGATCTGGCGGACGGGAGTGATGAGGTCATTGACGAGTTTGATTCGGGCTATTCCACATCGCACCCCTCCCATGGGTCCCATTCTCAGTCGGCGACCTACCCGGTCGGGCTGATTATCGCCGTGATCCTTGAATCGATGCTGATCATCGTTCTAACGCTGTTGCTGATCATCGCGAAGTGAGGATCGCGCAGATCATGCGCGTCTCAAAGGCGACAGGCGATTAATGATCCAACCTATGGAGCAATAAATGACAGCTTGGGCTGGTCAAACGGATCCCATCTTCTTGCCGGTATCGAGTCATGAAAGCCCGGCTGAAGCCGGCTGAGGGCAATTGCAAAGGGTGCAACCCACCGACTGAAGTCATTGGCAAACTACAAACTGCCCAGTTAAAGCCGGCATTTCTCCGCTGATTTTGTCATAGATCCCCTATCTTCCTCCCCACGGATGTCGGCGGTTTTTGCCAATTGGATTTTGGGAGTGGTCTTCTCGCATCTCGAGAAAGTTTTTTTATTTTGTTCGCAGATTTTACTGGCCAAGTGTGTCTGCCGGGGGTAGTATTGGCTTGCCGCGTTTAACTCAGGGAGGTGTTAACGACTTACCCATCTTAATCAGGCAAGGACGCCTGGCTCGAATCCAACTCATCATCCCGTCTTTTCGCTGGTCGGCATCAGGACTTATGCGTTCGTGCCATCCGACAAAGGTACGGACCCCACGCGAACAAAGGAGTGTTCCCGATGAAGTCTTCGCGCCGTGACGTCAGTGATCTTTGGAAAGAATATCTCGACGGGCATCCCATCCCCCTGCGCAACAAGCTGGTTGAGCACTATCGGCCGCTGGTGCACATGCTGGCCGCCCGGCTCGCCCAAAAACTTCCCGCACAAATCAGCTACGATGAGATCTGCTCGGCGGGGTATGACGGGTTGATGGAGGCGGTTCAGGCCTACGATCCTTGCCACAAGGCTAAATTCGAAACGTTTTGCCAACAGCGCATCCATGGCGCCGTGATGGACTGGCTGCGCACACTCGACGGACAATCCCGAACGGTGCGCAGCTTTGAAAAACAGCGTATGAACAACAAGGAGTTGCTCGATTCATCGCTCGGTCGCCCGCCGACCGACAAGGAACTCGCCGAGAAAATGGGCATGGGTCTGCACCGCTTCGCAGAACTGTCGCGGCTTTCGCGGTTGGGACACGAGGTTCACCTCTCGGCCGTTCAGAATGACGAGGATGGCCAACACCGGGGATCGCCCAGCGGATGGGATATCAAGGACAAGCATGCTGTCGATCCGGCGCAGCGGGTGTCGCGGCAGATGCTGACCGACTACATCACGCGTGGTCTGAACCGTGAGGAACGGTTGGTGCTGGTGCTCTATTACAGCGAAAGTCTGACGATGGCGGAGATCGGGCTTGTGCTGGACTTGTCCGAATCGCGCGTCAGCCAGATACACAAGGATGTCATCGGTCGGCTGAGGCGGCGGTTTAAGGGGGATCCGGCGGAGTTGGTGGCGTAAAGAAAACGTCGAAACGTCAAAAAGTCAAAACGTCGAAATAACATAAGAAACTACAACAAACAAAGCTACCAAAACGTCAATGATTTGATAATGCCTCGTGCATCCAGTCCATCTCACGCGAGAAGCAATTGAAACCATCAGGGCACCCGTTCTACGGGGTTGTTTGGCGCAGGCTCATGGGTTTTCCAGGTTCGCGGATGCCGGATACAAGACGGGAAAACCATATTCCGGCCTTTTGAGACGGGCGGATTGTAGCGCCCTTTGAGGGCTGAGTGTGGCTGCTGACACAGGGCGGCGCTGCGCGGCTTAACAGCCGCATTGCGGGGAAGCCCCGTGAACGGAGCTTTGTTGGAAACCCGTTCGCCGTGATTGAGTTTTGAAAGCCCGGCTGAAGCCGGCTGGGTGGAATTCAATTTGGCACCCACCACCGGCTGAAGCCGGTGGCAAACTATCAAACTGTCCGGCTGAAGCCGGCATGGAATCCGCCGATTGTGTCATGGACCACAGCGCGGACGACGGCCGCAACCCAAGTGATCGGCATGCTTACCCGACCCGAAAGGCCGGGTCGTGTAAGCATGGCACACAGTACGATCAACAGATGAGTCGATGACCCCTCCTGCGCACTAAATTCCGAATGCGTAGAAGACGGCGGTGAAGAGGACGTCGGCCAGGATGAGGGCGACGATTGACTTGACGACGGTGTTGGTCGTGGCGCGGCCGACGCCTTCCGCTCCTCCGGTGACGTTTAATCCCTCATAACAGGCGATCATTGAGATCATCACTCCGAAGACGGCTGCCTTGACCAGGCCGCTGATGAAGTCGGTGTGCGTGAGGGCGAGCCGGGTATAGCTCAGATATTGTTCCGGGGCGATATCGAGAATCGTCGTCGCGGTGAAGAACCCGCCGAAGACGCCGACCACATCCGCTATCACCGTCAGGAGCGTGAGCATGATGACGGTCGCGATGAATCTCGGCACCACGAGGAACCAGATCGGATTGAGGGCGATCGCTCGAAGGGCCTTGATCTCCTCTCCCTCGACCATGGTTCCTAACTCGGCGGCGATGCTTGCGCCGGCGAATCCGGAGAGGACGATTCCCGAGAGGAGGGGTCCGAGTTCGCGAAACATGGCGATGGCCACGATGTCTGCGACGCGTTGGACTTGTCCATAGCTTGCCAGCGTGGGGGCCATCTGAAGCGCGAGGATGATCCCGATGAAGACCTGGACGAGGGCGATGATGGGGATGCTTCGAACACCGACGCGGACCATCTGGGCGAAGAGATGTTGCCTGCCGACGCGGGCCTCTCGGGTGAAGGCCGCCCGGGCGATCCAGGCCAGTGTGTCGTTGAACAAATAGGTCGCGCCGCCTATGAAACGGAGGATTCCCGCGAGGGAATTCAGGCGACCGTGTGTGGCCCGACCGACCCCTTTGAACCCACGGGCGATGATGTTTCGTGAAGGCGTAGCGGGATGATTCGGTGTATCAGTCATGAGCGGAGGATGTTCGTTCGACTTTCACGATTTTCTGGATGGAATAACCCCATCGGCCCTGTTCTGTGATCTTTCATGACACCCCTGATTGATATTGATGCTTCAGGAACGAAGCCCGGCTGAAGTTGTTCGGGAGGCCATTGGACCACCGACTGAAGTCGGTGGCAAACATGGACCGGCTGAAGTCGGTCAGAAAGAAATATCTTTCATCCTCTCGTACTCAGATACAGGTCGATCGATGGCTTGGGGCGGCATGCTTTGCCGCAACCAGACCCTGGTTACTCGCAAGGGCCACGGCCTCATTTCTGCGCCGTTAGATCGGGCTACCCCTCGAATCTTGTACGACGGGGCCTCAGACACGAACCGCATCCTCTTCCGATTCGCAGATCGTGAAGAATCGATCGAGCTTGGTGATTTCGAGGACGCTGCGGACTCGATGGGACAGACCGAACAGGACGAACCGACCCTCGTATCCGTTCACTCGGCGATAGACCTCGACGAGCGTTCCCACGCCGGATGAATCCATATAGGGCACGTCGCTCAGGTTCAGGATCAGCCGCTTCGGTCGAGCATTGGCCACATCGATCAGGGCCGCGTGGAGATCGGGTGATCGTCGCAAGTCCACGTCACCTTCCAATACGACAATCGTGGATTCCGATGTCTTGCGGATGGTCTTGATCAGATTGTTGGAATTCTCCGACATATGGATCTTCGATTATCCCAAAGCCCGCCCGCGGGAAGATAACCCTCATGACTGTGCGAGATACTTCACCATCCGCAACAGCATGCCGCCCTCGGCCGGGCAACTGTAGTCGCATTCATCCATGACCGTTCGTATGATGTGAACACCCAGGCCGCCGGCCCGCGGTTCATCCAACGAGCGGCTTTGTATCGTTCCCGGATCGACCTGCCGCCCTTTGTCTCGCACCTCGACAGCGATTCCTTCACGGCCGTCGGGGGATGTCACCGGCGAAAGTTTGATTGTGATGGGTTGATCCTCTCGACCATCATACCCATGGCGGATCACATTCGCCAAGGCCTCGTCGATGGCGAGGCACAGGCTGTGCGCCTCCTCCTTGGAAAAACCTTCTGTTGTTGCCGTCTGTTCGACTGCCGCCCGTACAATCGGGAGGCTCTGAACGTTGCTGAGGATGTTCAACTCGACCGTGTTTTTGACGCTCATGGTACTTTCGCCAGATCGGATGCCGCTGCCTGTTCAGGCGTCGGATCGGGCCGATCCTTCTTTTCCGGGGTGTTCGTCCCGTCCGTGGCAACGTGCAAGCCGTCGCGGACATAGGCTCGCCAGCGCTCCACCGCCGCCGCACGAAGCCGGGGAGGATCACCGTAGGCATAGCCCAGCCTATCGCCGGTGATCTTCTCCAATGCCAGGATCGCAAAAAAGCGGACACCGTCGTCGTCGTCTTCGAGTCGATCGACGAGTAATGGGACCGCCCCGCGATCGCGTGCCTCACCCGCGGAACGGATGGCGAGGATTCGGTCGCCGGGAACCTCCGATTGTATTGCCGCGCGATAGTGCTGTGGCGGGGTACAACCTGAGATCAACAAAACAGCGAGACAAGCATATATCCAGATGGACAGCGAGGGTGTCGGATATGGGAGTGGGAATGAATCGGCCGATCCAGAGCTCTGTCTCAGGTCGGACGAAGGCTTGGGTGGCACGGCCTGGTACGGCCGGATTGCGGTTATTCGCAAGGCCCACGGTCTAACGACTGCGTCGTTAGACCGTGCCATCCATCGAATCACGTGTGACGGAACACTGGCTACGCGAGGCATGACCCGATCGTATTCCAAATTCATGCGCGATACAACCAACTTGGCGCGCCTATCGGACTACTCGCAATCCTATCCCCAGGTTGTTCGGAGGCGTTGATGTCCCTATCATTGGGCTGTTTGCTACTATTGACGAGCGAGCCGCATCCCGGAGTCACCTTTATGGCAACCGATCTCGAACCCCTCGATATTGTCTTTACCGCCCCGCACCCGGACGATCTGGAGATCGGTTGCGGCGGGACGATCGCCCGGATGGTTCAGCAGGGCCATCGCGTGGGGATGATCCACATGACCAACGGGGAACCGACGCCGTTGGGATCGCCGGAGACCCGGATCGAGGAAATGCGGGCCGCGGCAAAGATTCTCGGCGTTCAGGTCTGTGAGATCGTTGGGTTGCCGAATCGTGTCCTGATGGACGGGCCCGAGACGCGTTTTGCCCTGGCGACGGTGATTCGAAAATATCGTCCACGAATCCTCGTCGGGATCGCCGGCCGGACTGTCGCCGCCTCACCGGATCACTATCAGGCTCAGCTCATTACCGAGGCTACGCGGTTCTACTCTCAGTTGACCAAGTGGGACGAACGATTCGACGGGACCCAACCCCACCGGGTGGACCATCTGCTCTATCGGCCGATTGCCCGATCGGCCGAGGCCCAGCACTTTCCGGTGCAGATGGTGGTGGATATCAGCGAGACGATCGAACAAAAAATCGCCGCGATCGCCTGCTACAAAACGCAGTTTCCGGCCAAGCGGTTTCAGCGGATGGAGCATTATCTGAGGTCACTGGCGGGATGCGAGGGGGGGATGTGCGGGTATGACTATGGGGAGTTGTACGTGTCCCCGCGACCGATCGGAGTGGGTGATTTGATGGGGCTGTTCGGGCCTTGGCCGGTTCCTTCTCCTATCGAGCCGCCGCGATTGTAGGGAAACGTCGAAACGCCCCTCTGAATCAGGCGGAGGTGAAGTGCACTACTTGTGGTAGCGTCATGTCTAGCGGAAGATTGAGGGTGTGTTTTCAGGGTTTGATGTTGATGCTGCGGCCCTTTTGGCGCTTGCGGGCGATCATTCTTCGTCCGCCGACGGTTCGCATTCTCGCGCGAAATCCCTGTTTTCGATACCGTTTTACCTTGCTGATCCGATGGGGATAATGCACGGGAACACCCTTCTATGCGTATTGCGTCAATGATGTCGTACAAACTGCGATTTCGAGCCATGCAGGCTAACCCAAAACGAGTTGTTCGGCAAGGCCCTATTTTCGCGTTGATTGTGGTAGGGTCCATGGCAGTTCAGGCGGGATCTTAGCGGAGCACAGTTCAGCGAAAATCGTCCTGGTGGCATATAAGACCGTGGACACAGTGTTCTCCCGTACATCTCATTGCTCAAGGCGCAGGCACGCTGCCCTCGCCCTTCAAGGGCGACATGATGAAGCATTGCGTTCCCGACCCACGGGTTGCACTGCGCTCCACCCGTGGCCATGCGCCTACGCTCCTTCGGAGCGGAATGCTCATGCTCCGGATGCCCGTTTCCAGTAGCCTGCTATCAGGAAGTCCGTAGAAACTGACTGTATGGATAGAGATGGGGCTTTTCGGGGGATCAGGGCTGCTGGAAACCTCGTTCGCTGTGATGGAATCCTGAAAGTCCGGCTGAAGCCGGCTGAGGGTCGTTGTGAAGGGTGCATCCCACCGACTGAAGTCGGTGGCAAACGAAAAAACAGCCGGCTGAAGCCGGTAAGAGAGCCGACGGATTCTGTTATGGACCCGCCGGGAAGTAATTCTGTCGCTGATACTTACCGCCTGAATCGTCATGGACCCATCCTACGCCGCTCGCAAGAACCACGGCCTAACGACTGCGTTGCTAGACCGTGCCACCCATCTAAACAAAAAAATGACCGGCGGGACGCCGATGCTCCCCAAGGTGGATCACTGGCCGTCCTGCGTGAAATGACGTGGATCGGCAGGATATGGCGGGGGGTGGCAGGATATGGTGGGGACCGCGATATTTGGTCGGAATCGACGATTTTTTCGGTTTTGGGGTTTGCAGGCTCCGATGGGCTTTGCTAGACTGCCGCTTCGATATGTGAGGTGCGGCTGGCACCGCGTCGTTCGGACCAGTCCGGAATCAATCGCTCGAACCTATCGGGAGATCATGCAGATGCAGGAATATGAACAGCTCAAGCAACTCATCGAGTCCTGTGCCGAGGATGTGGCCAAGGCGGAAGGCGGCAACAAGGCGGCCGGCACGCGAGTACGCAAGGCGATGCAGGACATCAAAAATGCCGCCCAGGTTGTCCGAAAGACTATCCTGGAAGTTCGATCGTCTGAGCCTTAGAAAAACGGTGCAAACTCACACCCCGTGTATCTCTCGCGGGGTCATTGGTGTGATTGAGTTGGGACGTGCGCTGCGCGACGTTCGGGTTCTCGCATCCACAGAGTCTGACAATCCGATCCGGTGACCCTACGCGGAACCGTTGCGGCAAAGCCTCTTGACCGACTCCGGGCATTCCTGCCTTGGCGCGAATGGTGGTTTTTCCGCGATTTGAAGCCGTCGTGTGTGGTTTGGGAACCCACGTATGCCTCCGGCAAACATTCTTGATCCTACTTCATTCGACTGTGAGAATCCGATTTGGTCGCGGGAACAGCTCTACGCCGTTCTGCCTCAGCAGTTCGAGTTCGCTCAGCTCGATGGTTTTCTCCATGCGGACGTCGAGGCGGGCACCTTTGCCGCCTATCGGGACATTCGGGAGGACGAGTGGTGGTGTCGCGGGCATATGCCGCAGCAGCCCATCTTCCCCGGTGTTCTGATGATCGAGAGTGCGGCGCAGATCTGTGCGTATGCGGATCATCTCGTGTTTCCCGATGAATCTCGGATTATGGGATTTGGCGGGATCGACCATGCGAAGTTCCGCGATTCGGTTTATCCGCCTGCGCGGGTGATCTTTGTGGCGCAGGCGGTTTCGAAGCGATCGCGCAAGTTTGTGTGCGATATTCAGGCCTTCGTAGAGGGAAAAATGGTTTTTGAGGGTCGGATTGCGGGGATGCGTTTGAAGATCGAGCACTGAGGATTTCGAATGTGTCCGGGTTGTCCGGTCATCTACGGGCAACAACTCTTGTAATTTGTTTTGATGTAAATAGTTATGTCAATGTCCGCATGATATTGTGGGCATTTGTTATGGGGGATTTTATCGGTCCCTTTTTGGCCTATTATCGATCCGTCAGCGGGGTTGTTGATGGGCCGCTTGTTTGGGTTGATCCTCGTTTATACGGGGTCGGTTTTGGGTGGGACGGCTGCGGAGGTTGCCCATGGCGCCGGGCGGGGGATCGTCGCTGTCGTCGGGGGGCGTGCAGAGGATGATCTCGCAGATGGCGGTGTTACCGGACTCGTCGGTTGCGGTGACCGTGATGACCGCTGTGGCGGCTTCGATTTCCAGGATGCCGTCTTCCTCCTCCACCTCGCAGTCGCCGCTGTCATCGCCCTCGTTGCACTCGAATGCGATGAGGGTGCCATTCTCGACGGGGATCTGCTCGCAGCCGATGTCGAGGATCGCCGAGACGGTGACTTCGCCGCAGTCGTCGGTGGCG
>JBHHUV010000071.1:0-9799 GCA_046754005.1 Phycisphaerae bacterium
GGCTGGGCCTGGCCGTGGTTTCCCGCAGGGCCCACGGCCTAACGACTGCGTCGTTAGACCGTGCCACCCATCCGTGCCAACCATCAAGTCATGTGCGACGGAGCAGTAGCGGTTGACTGCCATTCGAGGCCGTCGTAGGCTAGTCGGCTCAGTCACCGCGTCCGAAAACCACGCCACCAGCAAAGGGTACAGGTACCTTGACCACGCCCGATTCCGCCCCCGAGACCTTCGAAGAACGACACCATTTTCTGCTTCGCAAGCTGCACTCCCTGACCGGCATCATCCCCATCGGCGTCTTCCTGATCGAGCACATGCTGACGAACTCGATGGCCTTCTACGGTCGCTTCACGTCGGCCGGGGGCGAGAGTGAGTTCAACGAATCGGTGCATTTTTTGCATGGACTGCCCTACCTGTTGGTGCTGGAGATCTTCGGGATCTTCCTGCCGCTGGCCTTCCACGCGATCTACGGCATCAAGATCGCCCTGACGGCCGAGCCGAACGTGATGACCTATCCGTACATGGAGAATCGGCGCTTCACGTTGCAGCGTGTGACGGGCTATGTTGCCTTTCTGTTTCTGGTGATCCACCTTCTGAAGTTCCGATTCGCCCACTGGTTCGGGGGCATTCCCTTTCTCGAGGCGGACATCCCGAACAAGTTCGAGATCACCCGCCGGGGTCTCGTGGAGTGGTCGCTTGGCGGCTACACCGTTCCCTACGCGGTGACGACGACGCTCTATGTCGTCGGTCTCGCGGCGTCGTGTTACCACTTCGCCAACGGCATCTGGACCTTCTGCATCAGTTGGGGGATCACGATCGGGGAGAAGGCCCAGAAGCGGGTGTCGATGGCGGCGATGGCCCTGGGCCTGCTGCTGTTCGCCGGCGGGACGGCCAGCCTGATCGCGTTCAGGCAGGCGGATCGGACCTTTCTGAAGGGATGGGACGATCGGGACGCGACGGTCGCTACGATTGACGAATGACGATTGACGAATGTCGACTAACGAGTTTGATTTGAGATTTGAGATTGCAGATCGCGGATTGAGAATGGGAGTGACGGTTCTATCTTCTCAGAGCCGCACCAGTCAGTAAGTGGACAATCCGAGCCCCGAGCCCAAGCGAGTGGGAATCCGTCTCTATCGTGTGATGTACTAGTAACAGGAACACGTGCTACCGGCTTGGATGAATCGCTCAATAGTACATACATCTATTCAGGAATCACAATCGATGGCGGAGCAACGCGTGGTAATGATCGGCGGCGGGCTGGCGGGCCTGGCCGGGTCGATGAAGCTGGCGGAACTGGGGATCTCCGTCGATCTCGTCAGCATGGTCCCGGTCAAGCGTTCCCACAGCGTCTGCGCGCAGGGCGGGATCAACAGCGTCAACGCCATGACCCGCGGCCTGGGCGACAGCGAATGGCTCCATCTCGACGACACCGTCTACGGCGGCGACTTTCTGAACCATCAGCCGCCGGTCAAGGAGATGGCCGACTGGGGGCCGAAGGTGATCGACCTGCTCGATCGGCTGGGGGTTCCATTCAACCGCACGTCGGAGGGTCACCTCGATCGGCGTCGATTCGGCGGCACGTTGTACAAGCGGACGGCGTTCGCCGGTGCGACGACCGGTCAGCAGCTTCTGTATGCGTTGGACGAACAGGTTCGGCGATGGGAGTCGGAGGGGCTGATTCGAAAACTTGAGTATCACGAATTTCTCGGCACGGTGCTGGATGAACAGGGAATCTGTCGCGGTTGTGTGATCCAGGATATGTTCTCGATGGAGATTCGTGTGCTCCCGGGCGATGCGGTGATCCTGGCGACGGGCGGTTGCGGATTGATCTTCGGCAAGAGCACCAACTCAATGATCTGCACTGGTGGAGCCAACAGCCGCATCTTTCAGGAAGGTGCAAAGTACGCCAACGGCGAATTCATGCAGGTTCATCCGACGGCGGTGCCCGGGGCGGACAAGCTACGGCTGATGAGTGAGAGTGCCAGGGGCGAAGGCGGTCGCGTCTGGGTGCCGCGCACGCCGCAGGATGCGCGCGATCCGGCCCGCATACCCGAATCAGAGCGATACTACTTCCTGGAGGAGCGTTATCCGACCTATGGCAACCTCGTGCCACGCGACATCGCCACGCGGGAGATATTCGACGTCTGTGTGAATCATGGCTTGAGCGTCGAGCAGGATCGCTTGTGCGTCTATCTCGACTTGACACATCTCTCGCCGGAGATCCACCACAAGCTCGAAGGCATCCTGTCGATCTACGAAAAGTTTCAGTCTTCCGATCCGCGCAAGGTTCCGATGAAGATCTTCCCCGCCGTTCATTACACCATGGGCGGCATCTGGGTCGACTACGAAAAGAACGAGCAGACCGGCGGCCTCGTCATTGGCTCGCCGAGGAACCATACCACCAACATCCCCGGTCTCTACGCCATCGGCGAGGCGGAATATCAATACCACGGGGCAAACCGGCTGGGGGCGAACTCCCTTCTTTCGTGCATCTTCGAGGGACTGATGGCCGGTCCGTCGGTCGAGAACTACCTCAAGAGTCTGAAGGCGGCGGCTGCGGATGTGCCGACGGCCGTCTTCGATGGCGCCGTACGAAAACACAAGGATCGCATGGATGAACTCGTCGCCCGCACCGGCGACGAAAACGCCTACCGGCTACACGACGAGTTGGGCAGAACGATGACGGAAAACGTGACCGTGGTGCGCAAGAATGAGAAGATCGCGGCCACGTTGGAGACGATCCAGGAGTTGTCGGAACGCTATCGGCGGGCGCCGCTGGCGGACAACGGAAACTGGACGAACCAGAACTTGTCCTTTGTTCGCGCCCTGGGCGACATGCTCGTTCTCGCTCGGGTGATTGCGGAGGGCGCGCTGCTTCGGGATGAGTGTCGAGGAGCGCACTACAAGCCCGCATTCGAGATCGCCGGTCTGGATCCCGATTCGAATGAGGACATGACGACACAGGCACGGCGCTGGTGCGAGACCTTCCAGAAGCGGAACGATGACTGGCTGAAGTCCACGGTCGCGACGCATACGCCGGACGGGCCGAAGATCGACTATGAAGACGTGGACGTCAGCCTGATACCGCCCCGTCCGCGGACCTACGGTCTCCGCGGGGCCGAAGACATCATGCGGGTCTGGAATGACGAGTTTTCGGGCAAGACGGGTACGAAGGGCGCAAAGACCTCGGGGCGCATGGCGGAGGGCGCGGCAAAGGTTGCGACGCAATCGTGAGGCGACACGTCGAAATGATCCAATGGCACAGTGGTTAGTGAAGTCGCATGCTTACCCGCCCCGATCAGGCCCGGTGCGTGTGAGCATGGCACCCGACACCCTACATGAAAGGCGGGAAAGAGATGATACGCAATAGAAAGGTTCGAATCGTGATCAGCACACTGGCCCTGGTCGGAATGGGAGGATTCTTACGGGATGAGACGGGCGGCGGACGCAATCGCCTGCTGGCCGCTGAAGACAACGGCCAGGCCGCGAAGACACCGACACGCGATCAGATCGCCGAGAAGGACAAGTGGAACCTGGAAGACATTTATTCCGACGACGCAGCCTTCGAGGATGGCTTTCGATCGGTCGAGGGCCTGATCACGAAGATGCCCTCGCTCAAGGGCACCCTGGCCCAGTCGCCCGATCGGTTCCTCATGGCGATGAAAGTGCGCGACACGTTGCTACGGGAATTCGATCGTGTTCTTTTATACGCGGGCCTTTCTTACCATGAAGAGATGTCGCTGAACAAACCGCTGGGCCGCTGGGAGCGCGTCCAGAGCCTGGGCACCAAGGTGAGCGAATCCGTCAGTTGGTTCATACCCGAAGTTCTCACAATTCCGAAGGTCACGATCGACGAATGGATGGAGAAAAACTCGGGACTGGCCGTCTATCGGCACGCCATCGATGACATTCTGCGGGAAAAAGAACACGTGCTCTCCTCGCGTGAGGAAGAGTTGATGGCCATGGCCGGTAATGTTCTCTCGGCACCCAACAACATCTTCGGCCGCTTCACCAATACCGATCTCGACTTTCCCAAAATCAAGGACGCCGACGGCAAGGAGATTCAGCTCAGTTCGCCGATCTATTATCAACTGCTCTACTCACCGGACCGTCGGGTTCGCCGCGACGCCTTTCTCGGCCTCCACAAGGTCTACAACGACAAGAAAAACACCCTCTCGGCCCTGCTCAGTTCGCAGGTCAAGACGCACATCTTCAACGCCAAGGCAAGGCACTACGGCTCCTCACTCGAGGCGGCCCTGGGCGGTCCCAACATCCCGGTCGCCGTCTATCGAAACCTGGTGGCGACGGTCAAGAAGAACACCCATCGGCTGCATCGCTATGTCGCCCTGCGGAAGAAGCTGATGAAACTCGACGACGTTCGTCGATACGATCTCTACGTCCCGATGGTCGAGGCCAATCAGGACAAGATCCCCTACGAAGATGCGATCGCCAAGATTCTCGTCGCGCTGAAGCCGCTCGGGCAGGACTATATCGACACCCTGCGCACCGCGTTCGAATCCCGATGGATCGACGTCTATCCGACGGAAAACAAGCGCAGCGGGGCCTATTGCTGGGGGGCCTACCTGACGCACCCCTACCTGCTGCTCAACTATACCGGCACCATGAACGATCGATCGACGATCGCCCACGAGATGGGCCACGCCATGCATTCGTGGTACACCGTCAAAAACCAGCCCTACATCTACGGCGACTACGCGACGTTTTGTGCCGAAGTCGCCTCGACTGTCAACGAGGTGGTCCTCTCCCACTACCTGCTGAACAACGCGAAGAGCGACGACGAGCGATTGCTCATCCTCCAGCAGCAGATCGAGGGCATCCGCACGACGGTCTTTCGCCAGACGATGTTTGCCGATTTCGAGTTGGCGATTCACGAGATGGCCGAAGAGGGCAAACCGCTGACGGGCGACGTGCTCTGCAAGGTCTACGGCGATTTGGTGCAGACCTATCACGGTTCTGATCTGGTTCTGGACGATTGTGCTTCGGCCGAATGTCTGCGGATCCCTCACTTCTACCGAAACTTCTATGTCTACACCTACGCGACAAGCCACTGCGCCGCGACGAATATTGGCCGCCGGATTATCGACGGCGATCCGGGTGCGGTCGAGGGTCTGATGAAGTTCCTCTCCGCAGGCAGCAGTCAATATCCACTCGACATTCTCAAGCTCGCCGGGGTGGACATGACCACGCCGAAGCCGATCGAAGACACGATGGAACTGTTCAGCGAACTTCTGGACGAGTTTGAGACGCTGTACAACAAACGACAGGAGAGCCGGCAGGCGGCCCGTTCATGAAAAAATCAACCTTGGCCGTAGCGGTTCAATCAATCGACAGCCGCCTCCGTGCGGATGTGATTTTCCTGCCCGTCGTCGTGAAGAAGGGCAAGATCGACACACGTTTACTCAAGTTGTCCGGACTCGGTTCGGTCGCTCGGGCACGCGTCAACGAACTTCTGAAAAACCATCACGGCCTCGGCAAGACCGGCACAATCGATGACCAGATCGTGCCCGCCGGTTCTCCGATCGGTCGCATTGCCCTCCTCTGCCTCGGCGGAGAACAACCGGCCTGCGCACAAGACGTGCGTCATGCGGCCGGGGCGGCGCGGACGTGGTGCAACCAACGTCATATCGGTCGCGCTGCCGTCGCGGTCGATGCCCTTCGAACGGCGGGAGATCCGAACGCGGCCGCATCGATCGTCGAGGGATTCGAGTTGGCGGGTTTTCGATATACTCCGCTACGCTCGAAGACAGCGGAGAATGACGGCAAGACACTCACACATCTCATCCTCGCGACCTCCACGACCGGTACCCGGCATCTGACGACGACCGCCCGCGACACCTGCACCCTCGCGGAGACCGTGAACCTCACACGCTACCTCGGCCACGAACCGCCCAATCTCATCAATCCCGTCACCCTGGCCGCCCGATGCCGGTCACTCGCACGGCAACACAAACTTCGCTGCCGGGTGATCGACGACAAGCAGATGCGGGCGAAGAAGATGGGCGCGATCCTGGCGGTCGGCGACGGCTCCGTCTCCAAGCCCCGCATCATCATGCTCGAACACCCCGGCACGCGCCGCGCCGCGCGGCCGATCGTCCTCGTCGGAAAGGCGGTCACGCTCGACACCGGTGGCTATTCGATCAAGCCGGCCGCCTCCATCCCGGACATGAAGTACGATAAGTGCGGCGGGATGGCGGTGATCGGTGCCCTCGTGGCCGCCGCCCGGTTGAAAATCCGGCAGCGCGTCGTCGGAATCATCGGCGCCGCGGAAAACATGATCTCCGATCGGGCCTATCGACCGGGCGACATCGTCCGCGCGGCCAACGGCAAGACAATCGAGGTGCTGAACACGGACGCCGAGGGCCGCATGGTTCTTGCTGATTGCCTGCACTATGCCGAGCGGACGTACAAGCCCGCAGTGATGATCGATCTGGCAACGCTGACGGGGGCCTGCGAGATCGCGCTTGGTGGCGCGTGTGCCGCGATCCTGAGCAACGATGACAAACTGTCCAAGTCTCTGATCGACAGCGGTGAACAGACGGGCGAGCGGCTGTGGCGGCTACCCCTCTGGGAAGTCTATCGCGATCAGATCGCCGGCACCGACGGCGACATCAAGAACACCGGCGGACGCGGTGGCGGCGCGATCACGGCGGCGATGTTTCTCAAGGAGTTCGTGGACGAGAAGACACCGTGGGCCCATCTGGACATCGCGGGAACGGCAACCGTCACCAAGGCAACGCCGATCTGCCCCGTCGGCGCAACCGGCTTCGGCGTCCGGCTCTTGATGGATTTCATTCGGAAGCGAAAATAGAATCACGACCGGGAGCCTGACGGATTGTGCAGGTTTCTGGACCGGCTACTGGCCCATCGGTGTTTGCCACCGACTTCAGTCGGTGGTTTATTGGACTCCGGATCATCCTCAGCCGGCTTCAGCCGGACTTGGCTTGAGAATGTCCGGTGAAGCAAATGTAGGGTAGGTCGAGAAGCGAACCCTGTCACTGAACTCCAATATGATCGCAACCTTTCTCGCCCAATACGCCGCCGGTTGCTTCCTCGCCGTCTCCGTCTCGTCGATTCGACAGAGTTCCTGGCGCTATCTGCGCCTAATGGCCATTGTCTCGACCGCGATCGCGATCCTGGCCGGCGTCTTTCTGTTTCGAGAAGCGGGCGGAGCGATCAGCGAGATACCGCCGTCCATTTTGATCTCGTTGGCCTGCGGGGTGCTGCTCGGGTTTGTCTGGTTGTTCGTCAACGCGGCCCAAAGTGAGCAGGTGCGCGCGACTCAGCGGATCTGGCCCGCCGGGGCCGGTCTAGTCTGCCTCGTAGCGGCCGCCCAGCTCGCATTGCGATCCGGCACTGCAACAATCTCGAGTGACGTTTCGACGGGCGCCATACAGGGCATCGCCGTAGTCATCAGCACGATCCTCGGCGCCGGTCTGCTCGGGTCCGCAACGGCGGCGATGCTGCTCGGTCATCGCTACCTGACCGACACGAACATGCCCATCGGCCCGCTGCGCAGGTTGACGCGGATCTATCTCGGCGTGATCGCCCTTCGCATCGTTTGGGTGACAGCCGCTTCGCTCCCTATATGGTCGGCGGGCTTTCGACCGGCCGACAGCCCGATGTATTTCTGGATGGCCCTGTCGGTTCGCATTGGGGCCGGTCTCGTCGTCGCGGGCGTCTTCGCGTGGATGGTCTGGGACTGCGTGAAACGCCGGGCCACCCAATCGGCGACGGCGTTGTTCTATCTGTCCATGTTGCTGATCTTCATCGGAGAGCTTTCCGGGCAATACCTGATGCGCACCGAGCAGTTGGCCCTGTAGGCCGGCCCCGGTTTTCATTCGAGAATACCATGTCACAGACGCACTCGATCCAAATCACCCATCGCTGCCCGAAGGAAAACTGTCGGGCGCAGTTGCATACGCCCGCCGATCGAGCAGGGCGCGTCGAGACGAAGTGCCCGCGCTGCGAGAAGCCGATCGTGCTGGAGGTGGATGCGGATCTGCACGAGAATCAAATCGTACGGAAATGCGCGCTCTGTCCGGGCCGCGAATTCTTCATCCGTAGAGATTTTCCACAGAAGTTGGGCCTGATGATGGTGATTGTTTTCGGGCTGGTGGCGACGGTTTTTTATGCGATGGAAAACATCGTCGCCACTTTCGCCACGCTCGGGGGGCTGGTCCTGATCGACGCGGTCATCTTCCTCGTCGTCGGCAAGGTCACGGTCTGCTATCGCTGCCGGGCCGAGTTTCGCGGGATGGCCGACGTGTCTGAACACGCAGGCTTCGATCTGGCGACTTCCGAGAAATATCGCTAATCACCACATTGCTGATAGCCGTATCCAGAGGGGGCGGCATGCTTACCCCCCCCCAAAAAAAAGGCCGGGGCGTGTAAGCATGGCACCCGATGCGAATCTTCGTGAATCGGGATGCCAGTGCCTACCCTACTTTGGTTTTTGGGCGATGAGGGTTTGGACGCCTGTGCGATTGGTCAGCCACATCCAGAACTGGATCGGCAGATCCCAGATGCAGGTCCAGCCGACGAGGCCGAGGAAAAACGGCACGTGTCGAAAGGGCCTGCGAAAGACGAAATTTACCTGCGTCGTTTCTCGAACGCACACATTGCGGCGATCACTGTAGGCCACGGCGAGGCTGGCCGACGACTCGTAGGGGACATAGACCGCGACGTGTCGGCGAGGTTCAAAACCCGCCGCCCGTACGACGCGATCGAGGGAGTCGCGCGTGAAGTGGTGCAGGTGGACCGGCACCATGACGGCAAACCAGTAGCGTTGAAAAATCTTGCGCCAGGGGGCACCGTAGTCGGGCACCTCGACGACAAGCCGACCGCCGGGCCTGAGAATGCGATAGGCCTCTTCGAGCGTGGCCTTCGGTCGATAGACGTGCTCGAGGGTTTCGTAAAGTGTAACGACATCGAATGAGTCGTCATCGAAGCCGGCATCGAGCAAATCGCCGGTACGGATGTCGGCGATCCCCTTGAGCAGGGAGTTGTCCGAGACAGCCGGATCGAAGTCGAGGGATGTCCCGGTTACGCCGCGCCGACGAATGTAGTAGCGAAGCTGGGCGCCGAATCCGGCGCCGACATCGAGAACCTTGTCGCCACACTTGAGGGGGCCGGTCTTTTCCAGGATTTTCAGACGCATCCAGAAGACGAAGCGGTTAAACGCGCTGGAGGCGTGTTCCTCGCGAACTTCCTCAAGGGATTTATGATTGTACCAGTCTTCGTAGTAGATCGGCATGCTCGCCGGGACCGGTCGGGGCGTAGTGATGATCAGGTTGCAGCGGGTGCATCGGACGAGATTGAAGACGCCGGGCTTCCGCCAGCCCATGTCGTAGGTTTTAAGGAGGTGCTCCGTCGGCGGTTGGCCGCAGAGTTCGCAGACGGCATCTTCGAAGACAGGATTACCGCTCACCGTCTTCGGGGAAGCGTCAAGGGGAGCAGAGTCGGATCGATTGGCGCTCGATGCTGAGTGCACCGCAGCTTTCGCGGCGGTGTCGGAGGATGGATCAGATCGGGCGAGGGTCATCGGTGGCGTCTCAGGTCTCGATTGCATGGAATACGAACGTTACGGCTCAGTCGAAAGTGTATCCGAAATAAAGCCGCGGTACAGCGAGAACATGAGCCGTAGGGTGCATGAGATAATCGGCGAATTACATGCCGGCTTCAGCTGGACTTTCACGACTCATTCACGGCGAACGGGGTTCCATTAAGCCCCGTTCACGGGGCTTCCCCGCGAAGCGGGCTTCAGGCCGGCCCCTTGGGG
>JBHHUV010000072.1:0-9727 GCA_046754005.1 Phycisphaerae bacterium
TGGGAACCAGGAGCCCGCACTAGCTGCGGGCTTCCTTTTTTTTAGAGACTCCCAAACCTCTTTGCTCACGGCCGGTCTCTACCCGGGATTATTCGTTCCACGGTTCGCTGACAAGCTACTCTATTATCGTCTCAATCCCACTAAATGAGAATTAGGGAACATTCCCTAATTTGTCCTGATCTGCCAGCAGGCACGTGATTTCCTCTTTACCACACAAGAAGTGATAATCTGGCATGGTAAAGCGTTTTTTGACGCTGAATAAGGCATGGATCATGTCGAGCGTCGGCGAGAATCATCCCGATCGAGGATCCCAACGTCCGAAAAGCTTCATCGTGATTCGTGAAGATTTCGAACCCCGGTGCGGCCGACACGCCGGTAGTAGATCCCGCGAACCGGCTCCGCATCACTCGTCAGGGAGCGCGGATAAGACGGCTTCGGATGAATCGGCAGCGGCGTTTCTCGCACCTTTTTGAACACAAGCAGTTTGAAATCCGTTTCATCCCGCTGCGTGAACATCCTCAAGAGCACATAGTGGGCATCGGCCTCGTAATCAGCCGAAGACGCCAGCCCGTGAAACTGGTTCTCCGCATAGATCGAATCCCATACAAAAACAGTCCCGACCGGCATCGACGCGAGGAGGACAGAGTCTTTGCGCGCACGCGGATTTTCAACCAGATCGAGAAAACACGCGAACCAGGGATTCGCGGAAAAGAACGGCGCATCGCCGTACCCCTGCGCTTTCATCCAGACAACGGTCTCTTTCACAAGCGCTTGTTTCGGGCCGAGTCGCAGCGGCCGAACGATCACCAGCCACTGCCCCAGCCACGTCAACGCCAGCAGACACAACGCCCCGCGCCCGATCGTCAACCCGATTCCACGCCGATGGAAAATCGCCGCCGCCACCAGCGCCAGGATCACGATGGCCGGGACGGCACGGATCCACACCGGATCGAGCGGGTTCAATCGGCCGACGCTCAGTTCCACCTCATACGCCAGCCACGCGACACCCCAGACCAGCGCATGCATCAGCCAGACCCCCCGGCCGCCGTTTCGCTCTGCCGATGAGGGTTTCAGCAACAGACGTTCCAGTCCCACGACCGCGAGAATCGCAATCATCGGAGCCACGCTGACCATGAACCGCCCATAGCCGCCGCTGCCATAGAAGCCCAGGGCCTTGATGCTCACGTGAATCAGCAGATACCCCCCCGCGAGCGCCGGCACCAGAAACCGGCGCCGTCGACAGAGTGTCAGCCCCCCGACGACCGCCAGTCCGGCGATGGCCGGCGATATGGCGTAGAGCGCGTGCGGAAGATAGGACAGCCACCCTTCGGCCGGGTATTCACGCGATCCGCTCGGTTCCAGAAAGAGGCTCAGCGGCCAGGTTCCGTAGGTCCATCGATGAAGAAGATTGTGAACGATCGGCGCCCACAGGATCCCGATCATCCCGATCAATCGACCCCGGCGCGGGCCGGTTCCGAACAACAAGACGATCCACCAGAGCGGAACAAGGGCCATCGCCTCATGTCGGCTCAGAAGCATCAGGGATCCCACCATCGACGCGGCGATCGGTCGGCGGCGAACCAACGCAACCGCCGCCGTGAGATAGAAGGCCGCGAACGTCTCCGACAGCGTGGTAAACGAAAGCACCATCGCCAGCGGTTGGGCGAAACAGGCCAACACGATCAGCCATGCACGCCGCACACCCAGAACGAGGGCCACTCGCGCGGCGATCACCGCCGTCGCCGCGGTCACGATCGCGCTCAGCATGCGGGCGGCATGCCAGGCGATGTTCGGATCCTCCATCCAGCTCACCGCCGCCAGGGGAAGCGTGATCCCCGGCCGCCCCCAGACGTGCAGAAGATAGCCCGGATACCAGGCCGACCAGCGGGCCATGAGGAAATGTGTGAGATCGTCGTCGTGATGAACGCCGTCGGACAAGAGGCCCAGGACAACACTCAACGCCAGGCACGAAAACGCGGCGAGGATGATGTTTCGATGCTCATGATGGGATGAGGCCATGCAATCCGATCACAAGTGTTTATATGACCGTCGCGGTTCTGTCACACAAGGGGAATCAATAGATCGCACGGACTCTTCCATGTCGAACCACGGCACACGCAAAGACAAGCCCAAAGCCGCCCCCCCCATTCATCCCTACATTTTATGTTTTTTTTTGTTGTTGTTGTTGTTGTTTTGACTTTTTGACTTTTTGACGTTTTGACGTTTCGACGTTTCTAACCCCACTAAGTCACGTCCTGCCCCCACTTCAGCTTGGTGATCAGCGTGTCCCAGGTGGTCCGCCGGGGGTTGTGGACCAGTTGAAAGACGGTCTTCGATCGGGCTATATAAATACGAGAGTCTGGATCAATCGAGTGAACCCGTTGACCGTCCAGCACCGCCGCCGCCCCGCGGCTTTGCGGCAGCACGCGAATGCACACCTCCGACGACGGCAGGACGACGACGGGACGATGGGTAAACGAATGGGCGCACTTGGGCGTGAGGATGATCGCCTCCACGCCCGGCTCCAGAATCGGACCTCCGCAGGACATGTTGTGAGCCGTGGAACCCGTCGGCGTCGCCAGGATGACACCGTCGCCGATCAGCGTACAGAGCGGTCGATCGTCGATTTGCACGTCGAGGCTGACCGTGCGAAAAGGATCCCCCACCCGGATGACGCAATCGTTCAGGGCGATACATTCCCACTTCTCGCCCGAAGGGGATTCTATCCGCACATCCAATATCATCCGACGGCTGATCCAGTCCGGATGGGTCAGGATGTCGCCCAGGGATTGATGGATCTCCGACTCGTCAAAATTCGCAAGGTAGCCGAGTTTGCCGATGTTGACGCCGATGATCGGAACCTGCCGATGCTGCATCGCCTGACCGGCGGCGAGGATGGTGCCGTCGCCCCCCAATGCCACGACGTAGTCCGGTCGCGCGGCATTGACTTTTTCAGGACAGCCGTTCAGATCCGAACCGGCCAGCAGCCCCTCCGAGTCAAGCCACTCGGACAGCCGCGTAAAGGCCGCGACAGCCTCAGACTTACTCGCGTTTCCAATCAGAAAGATGCGATCCTTCATCGTCGATTGAGCCATTCCATTTCTCGCTGGATTCCGCACGACGCCACTGTATCAAGCCCCACCCAAGTCTCAAGTCAAGAGTGTGCTACTGCTTCAAGCGGTGCCGAAGACGCTGGATGGCATTCCCAAACTCAAAAGGCCGATAGGGTGGCACCGTCAAGGCACGATCCCCAAGGATCGTGCCTTGGCGGTGGCGATCCCCCTCATACTCACTATGCCAATCCAACCCCCCGTGATGGTCCATGAGAAAACCCCCATATCGGTCACACCAGATAAAATCGCGATACCCCCGATGGTTTCCAGTGCTCGATTCGAATATGTAACTAACTTATTTATAATAGGTTACAGAAATATATCGCCTTCAGAGGGATCGAGGCATCCGGAATCATTCACTGGTCGGACACCTTGGCAATGAGAATAATGGAACAGTCCCACGAGGGCTTCCACGTGAAGATCACCGTCCGCGATCGCGCGGGCTCGGGGATCGGCTGGAAGATCTCCGTGGATCGAGTGATAACGTGTGACGGAGGCGAGACCGATGCCGAAATTCCAATACGAAGCGATGAATGCCGCCGGCCAGGAGGTCAAGGACGAGGTCGATGCCCCCACCTCCGAGGAGGCCATCGCCAAGATCCGAGGCCTCGGCTATTTCCCTACCAAGGTCCGCCAGAAAGGCGGCCAGAAAAAGGCCGCGCCGACCACCGGCACCAAGCGAAAAACCGCCGGCGGCATCGGCGGCGTCTCCACCAAACAGCTCACCCAGTTCACCCGACAGCTTTCCACCCTGATGGACGCCGGTCTCCCCATCCTCCGTTCACTCCGCATCCTCGAACAACAGCAGAAGCCGGGCGTTCTTCGGGTTGCCCTGCGTTACGTCGCAGAAGACGTCGAGGGCGGTGCGACGCTCTCCGAGGCCATGTTCCGACATCCCAAGGTCTTCGACCGTCTCTTTTGCAACATGATCGCCGCGGGCGAGGCCGGCGGTGTGTTGGACGTCATCCTCCAGCGCCTCGCCGACTTCATGGAAAAGGCCCAGAAACTGAAGCGAAAGGTCATCGGTGCGATGATCTATCCCATCGCCGTCATCTCCTTCGCGTTCATGATCGTCGCCGGCATCATGTACTTCGTCGTTCCGAAGTTCAACACCATCTTCGCCGACTTCGATACCGATCTTCCCGGCGTCACCGTCATGCTCCTCGGCATGTCGGACTGGATGATCGGTTCAACCACGAACGCGTCGGGTCAAAAGGTTCCCATGCTCATCCCCGGCTGGGCGTTTCTTCTCGTCTCACCCGTCCTGTTTATCGTTATCTGGAAGCTGATCCGTCAGTTCCATGGTGGCCGCTACGCGCTCGATATCATCAAGCTCAAGATCCCCATCATGGGCAACATCCTGACAAAGACGGCGATCTCCAGATTCACGAGAACCCTCGGCACCCTGATCTCCGCCGGTGTCCCGATCCTCGAGGCCATCACCATCACCAAGGACACCTCCGGCAACGAGGTCTATGTCCAGGCCCTCGGACGCGTCCACGACGCCATTCGCGAGGGAGATTCCTTCGCCGCCCCGCTCAAGGCCTCAAAAGTCGTTGACAATCTCGTCGTCAATATGGTCGATGTCGGCGAGGAAACGGGTGATCTCGACAAGATGCTCATGAAAGTCGCCGACAATTATGACGATGAAGTCGAAACACTCGTCGCCAGTCTCGTCAGCATGCTCGAACCGGTCCTGGTCATCGTCCTGGGCGGAATCGTTGGGTTCATCGTCGTCGCCCTGTTTCTCCCCATGGTCAGCCTTGTCAACAAGCTGACCGGCGGTTGATCCAACCAAGCCCGCCGGGCGAACACTGACCGCGTGTGTCAGACCACGAGGAAATGAGAATCATCGTGCGATCGAGCCTTGAAACAACACAACTCCGCGACTCACACCGCATGGGCTTCACCTTTGCCGAAATCGTGGTCGTAGTCGGCATCATCGCGGTACTCATCGGGATCGTCGTAGTCGGCGCCCGAAACGTTCGAAATTCGCAGTCCCGGACCGTCGCCCATCAGCAGATCGCCCTCATCGCCGCGGCCATCGATCGATACGCCGGCTTCTGGCCAAGCTGGAAGATCGCCGGCAACACCATCACCCAACGCGGCTGGCCGGACTACATCCCCGGCCGACTGTTCGAACCCTCCGCCAACGGCTATCAGATTATCCCCACCTTCAACAACGACTTGAACTTCTTCGTCGCCGGCAACGGCAGCGGAATCATCGAGCAGCCGAGCCAGCCGGACAAAGTCGTCACCGGAGACGTGCTTGGCGCCAACATCTGCCTCACCTACGCCCTCACCGCCGCGACTGGCACCGGTCCCTTCCTCCAGCGCGACGATGCAGAGGCCCTCATCAAGGGTGTCGCCCAGGTGGACGGCACAATCCTCAACGAAAACCTCCCCGCCCGCGTCGGCTCCACCCAGGCACGCCGGGCCCAAGCCCTCGTCGATCCCTGGGGAACCCCCTACCGATACTTCTGGGTCTATCGCGATCCCGAGACCAATCCGATTGCCCGTGCCCTCAAGGGTTTTCTGGCGATCGAGACCGCCGATCCGACCGACGCGCGATTCCATTTTGCCGACGGATACGTTCTCGAATCGGCCGGGCCCGACCGAAAGTTCGGCGACGTCTGGTCCGATCAACCCCACACCCTCCAGGACATCGACGAGGCCCACGACAACCTCATCCACACATCGGGGGCACTCTGATGCCCGCGAATCGAACACAACTTTCCAACCGGTGCTCGGGTGCCATGCTTACACGACCCGGCCGTTGGGGTCGGGTAAGCATGCCGATCCCCTCGGTTACGGCCATCGGCCCCGCTGTGGCACCGGTTTCCAACCGGTGCGATCGACCGGGTGCCATGGCCAAGCAGAAGGGTGGCATGGCCAAGCGAAGCGCGGCCATGACGTCCGTACCCCAGGCGATTGGGAACCAAACCCACCGGGCTTCCCTCCCTCTATCCCCAATCCGAAATCCGAAATCCGAAATCCAAAAATCCGCCTTCACCCTCGTCGAGCTGCTCGTCTCCGTCGCCATCATCGGAACCCTGCTGGCAATCGGCTCATTCGCCTTCCGCAACGTCCGAGAGGCCGGCGCCCTCGCCCTGTCGAAAAATGCCGTCGTCACCTTCGCCCACATCGCGCGAAACTACGCCGTCGCCAACCAGATCGAAACCATGCTGGTCGTCAATCCCTACAACGGTCGCTTTGAGATCTGGCACCTGAATCCGCCGCAACAGGGCGGCCCCTGGGACCCCGCTTCCGGAGGCACCTTCGGGAACGATCCGCGCATGACCGACGGCTACGCCTTCGCTCCGATCCTCGACCACAGCGCCGCCCTCCCGCTCGACGGCAACGGCAAGCCGCTCGTCGCCGTTCACCCGATCGACTACGACGATCCGCTCTATCGACCGCTCATGCCGGCCAACGAGCCCAACACCGACAACCTGATCTGGGCCGCCTTCTGTTTCGACGAAAACGGCCGCCTCGTCACTAGAACCCGCCGCATCGCCACGCGTTCCTACCACTTCCGAAACGGCGCCCTCCGCCCGGTCTCGACCCGAAACCGCCTCTTGGACGAATCCCCGGACCTCGCCCTCCGCGCCGTCGGCGCCCTGGTCGATGCCACCGACACCCCCATCACCTCCACGCGCGGCTTCGTCATCTCCGAGCGATTGAGAATGGACGCCGTCCTCGGTACCGCCCCGACACCGACCCAAATGGTCGACAACTGGCTACGCCAGACTCGCCCGGGCGCTCAATACGCGGGCTTCGCCGAGACGGTCCTCCTCGACCGTTTCACCGGCCGCGAACTCATGGGGGATCAATAACATGAGACCGATTCCCCCATCCATCCCGACTCGACGGCGCGGACGTGCTGGAACGAGAATCCCTTCTCGTTCCTACCCATTCACCGTGCTGGACCGAGAATCCCTTCCCGTGCTGGAACGAGAATCCCTTCTCGTTCCTACCCATTCACGGCCCCCACGCGGTTTCTCCCTCATCGAAACCGCCATCGCGATCTCCATCCTGGGACTCGGCCTGCTCATGATGGCCGCCATTTTCCCCGTCGCCCTCACGCAGCACCGCCAAAGTGCCGACCGTGCCCGGGCCCTCGATCAGATCTCCCAGGCCGAGGCCATGCTCCACAATCGTCTCAATCCCGAGACGCTCTGGTTCGATCCCGCATTCCTCGACGACGGTATCGATTCCCCCTGGAATGTCCTCCCCATGGCCAACATCGAGGTTGGCGCCAACTGGCTCGACTTGACCAACTATTCCGCCGAACTCAACGGCCGAGTGCTGCTCCCCACCATCAGCGAACTACAACTGCTTGGCACCGACATCCTCAGCGATCGCATCGTCCCGATGAATGATGCCCAGGCCGCTGTGGCCGAGGCGCGACTGGCATGGATCGGCTTCTATCGCCAGATGGCCAACGGCACCCGGGCCTACACCGCCGCCATCTGCAAACAAAACCGAAACCAGGTCTTCCTGATGCAGCTTGTCGATCCCAGCCTGGCTCAGAGCGTTCGATATCGCGATCCCGCCGCGACGGGTCTTCGGCTGCGATTGCCCGCCCCCTGGCGCGTCACGGTCTCCAGACTGCCGGGAACGCAAATCCTCTTCAACGTCCCGACCGTTCCGGCCACCCAGTTCGGCCTCGCCCAGCTCGCCCCCCGCGGCTCCAAAATCATGATCCTCGGCTTCCCCATCGGCAGTGCCCCCGCCGGTCGGATCCTCACCGTCGCCGAGACCGAAGGGGCGAATCGCATCCTCATCCTCGAAGACCTCGGCAACATCACCTTCGATTTTGACGTATGGCTGTTCCCGCCCGCCATCGGCGCCCGCCATTCTCCCCTACTCGAATGGAAGGTCTCCCTATGACAAGCCCGATCCAACATCCCAACGGACGCCAGATCGGGTGCCAGGCTTACACGACCCGGCCTTATGGGTCGGGTAAGCATGCCGATCACCCGAGTTGCAGCCATCGGTCGCGCAGTGCCGCTCCTCATTCGCTATTCAACACTCGCGCCTTCACCCTCGCCGAACTCCTCGTCTCCATCGCCCTCCTCATCGTCACCATGGCCGCGCTCTCCCAGGTCTTCACCATCGCCTCCGACGTCACCACCCGAACGACCGCCCATTCCGAACTCCTCGCCGCCTCCGCAGCCTTCCGAGAAACTGCATCGGACCAGCTTTCAAAGTTGTCCCCCGACGGCCTGCTCATCATCGAATCTCCCCCGCCCGCGCCGACGCCCCGCCGCGAGGTCCAGGAAGGCCCCCTCTTTCTCCGCCCGCGACACGATCGACTCGTCTTCCTCACCCACGGCGACATCGACGAATACCAGTCCTTCACCGATCCGCGCCGCGGCATGCCGTCCAACACCACCGCCGCCGCATCCCAGGCACTCGTCTATTTCGGACCCGGCACCCCACTCACCGAAACCGACAACCCCCTCCAGCCCCGCCCCCTGGCCAACGACGCCAACCTCCTCAGTCGAACCCTCACCGCCTCCGAGTGGGTCTTCCTCCACAGGTCCATCCTCCTCATGCTGGAAGATGCCAATCCCGATCCAGCTGTCTGGAACCCCCCGACGATGGACGCCCTCGCCGCTCCCGGCGGCATGCTCGACGGCGGTCCCCTCCGCGCCGAGTTCCTCCAGGGACGGATGGACGCCATCGTCTCCGGCAACAACCGAGTCGCCAACGCCCGATCCTTCGCCCAACTCATCCTCGGCAAGGCCCTCGACAACACCGATCTGCTCTCCGCCGATCCCTCCATCGCCTCCCTCTGGACCCCCAGCCACGCACCCCGTTCCGCCACCACGAACAACTTCAACAATCGCGACTATTACACCCGAGGCGGTTCCAGCTTCATCTCCGGTCTCGCCGATTTCCGAATCCAGTGGACCGACGGCCGAAGCATCGACTCCCTCGGTCCCGACGGCGTAGCAGCGACCGGTGACGAAGGCGGAACCGTCTGGTTCGGTCTCCGCCCCGACCCGACCTTCATCGTCAACAACATCGCCATCACGACCGGTCAGGTGCCCAACATCGCCTACCGCCGCCAGGATTTCGACCAGCCGCCCAATACCCCCACGCCCGACGAGGCGGAGGCCTTCGGCATCGCGGCAGGCTCCCAGAACCGAATCGAATGGACCCCCACAAACGGCGCGGACGTGAATGCCGCCTATCGTGCCATCTGGCGTGCCGACACCTGGCGTTTCCGCCCCAAGGCCCTGCGATTCACCTACCGACTATACGACGCGGGCAACCGCCTGAAGCAGACAACCGAAATCGATCTCGACGAGGACGGCGACGCCGATCCAGACGGCACCGCCCCCCCCGCCATCATCACCCGCTTCGGCCGCCCCTTCTCGATCGTGGTGAAGTTGCCATGAGAGATTACGGATGGGTGGCACGGTCTAACGACGCAGTCGTTAGGCCGTGGACGTTGCCGGGTGCCATGCTTACACGACGCGGCCTTTTGCGTCGGGTAAGCATGCCGGGCGGACGCATGGTGCCTGAATAGAATAGACGACGTGAGATGAACCCGATGCGACAAACCCGACAACATACCCCAGCCAGTGTGCCACTGCTTCAAG
>JBHHUV010000073.1:0-9664 GCA_046754005.1 Phycisphaerae bacterium
GTGCCACAGATGCCGGCAGGGCGTTCGGTCCGCCGCCTCATGTGTCATGGACCCCCTACTCCCATTCGATCGTCCCGGGCGGTTTACTGGTTACATCGTAGACCACACGATTGACGCCGGATACCTCGTTGGTGATGCGGGAGGAGATTGACTCGAGCACATTTGGATCGATCCGCACCCAGTCGGCGGTCATGAAATCGGTGGTTTCTATCAGACGGATGGCGATCACATTTTGATCGACATAAGTCTTCCCGTCGCCCATGACGCCGACGCTCGCGATCGGCAGGAGCACACCGAAGGCCTGGGCGATCTTGCGGTACCAACCTTGGGCGGTGATCTCCTCGATGATGATTCGATCGGCCTTGCGGAGCCGGTCGCACCGTTCGCGCGTCACCTCTCCGACGATGCGCACCGCGAGACCGGGCCCGGGAAAGGGATGTCGCCAGACCATCTCCTCCGGGAGGCCCAACAACTCGCCGATCATGCGCACCTCATCCTTGAACAGATCGCGCAGCGGCTCAACGAGTTCGAAACCCAGTTCCTCCGGCAGACCTCCGACGTTGTGGTGCATTTTGATGCTCGCCGCCGCCCCCATCGCCGAGTGGCCCGATTCGATGACATCGGGATAGAGTGTTCCCTGGGCGAGATAGTGGGCATGGGGGATCCGCTGTGCTTCGTCCTTGAAGACCTCGATGAACTCGTGTCCGATTCGGGTGCGTTTTTCCTCCGGATCGATCACGCCCGCGAGACGCGATAGAAACCGATCCCGCGCGTCGACCACGTGCAGATCCATCCGAAAGTGGCCCTGGAAGACCGCCTCCACCCGGTCGCGTTCGTTGCCGCGAAGAAGGCCATTGTCAACAAAGATGCACGTCACCCGACCGGGCACGGCCTTGTGCAGGAGAGCCGCCGTGACCGATGAATCGACTCCACCTGAGAGGCCGCAGATCACATGGGAATCGTCCCGAACCTGTTTTCGGATTCCGTCAACAAGTTCGTCGGCGATCGAGCCGGAGTTCCAACGACCGTTGGCCTTGCAGATTTCGTATAGAAAGTTTCGAAGAAGCTGGCTTCCCTCGGGCGTGTGGGTCACCTCCGGATGAAACTGGACGCCATAGAACGGCCGATCACGGTGGCGAACGATCGCGTTGGGACAGTTTTCGGTTATTGCCAGCACTGCGAAATCATTGCCAAAACCGGTGACGACATCTCCGTGTGACATCCAGACCACACTCTCATTGGTCATGTGGGAGACGAGAGGATCGGTGGCGACGACTTCGAGCCGGGTTCGGCCGTACTCGTGCCGACCGGCGGGGTGAACTGTTGCTCCGTAATGTGCGCAGGCCGCCTGCATCCCGTAGCAGATGCCGAGGATGGGCCAATTCTGATCGAACAGAGCCGGATCGGCATGGGGTGGATCGGCGGCGTAGGTGCTGGCAGGGCCGCCGCTGAGGATGATGCCGATGATGTTGTGCCGTTGGAGCTCGGACGGCGAGACATTCGGCGGGAAGATCAGCGAGTGGACCTGGTTCTCCCGAACGCGGCGGGCGATCAGTTGAAGATACTGGGAACCGAAATCGAGGATGGCGATGGTTTGCTGGGACACCTGCGCAGTCTACGTGTGCGGGCGAACCGGGTCAATTCAACCCGGAACGCCGGAGGTCCATGACAGTTCAGGCGGAATCTTGGCACAGGTGGTTGGACGAATTCCGTCCTGGATGGACATCGAACCGTTGCCACGGTGGAGCACAGCGCAAGACCGTGTACACGGTCTTCTCACGCACATCTTCATCGCCCTGGCGCAGGCACGCTGCCCTCGCCCTTCCAGGGCGAGATGATGAAGCTATTGCGCACCTTTACCCACGGGTTCCGCTGCGCTCCACCCGTGGCCATGCGCCTACGCTCCTCCGGAGCGGAATGCTTCGATGTCCGAAATGAATCGATGGAGGGTGCGGGCGATAATATCCCGACCTGCGAAAATGCCGCCGACCCGATTTGCATGACGCCTCGAATGTATCATATGTTTGATTCGTCGATGGCAATCAGAACTGAACGCCATTGATGCGACGGTCGCGAAGTTGAGGCGGCCCGCGACACAAGCAATAGCCCATACCCGGCCTTTTTCGAGAAGGCCTGCATTCATCCCTAATTCTCGACGGCGTCCGGCTCTGGCTGCCTCCTATCAGAGCCGGGCGCCCGTTTTTTTACCTCAACGATTGACTCCCGCTCGAACACATTGACGGGCACTCCGCCATTTCTCTAAAATCCGCTCTCACAAAGCCCGGCGATTACTGAGCAATGAGCCGGCCCTGATCACTGCAATGGAGTGCGAATGATGCCCTTTACGCGCGCGGAACGGCTCGAACGACTGCCGCCCTACCTGTTTATCGAGATCGACCGAAAAAAGAAGGAGGCCCTCGACGCCGGGAAGGATGTGATCGACTTCGGCGTCGGCGATCCGGATCAGCCCACACCCGGATTCATCGTGGATCGCATGGCCGAGGCCATCCTCGATCCCGCGAATCATCCCTACTCGCTTGGAACCGGTCAGCGTGCATTTCGTGAGGCCGCCGCCGCGTTTCTGAAGAAGCGATTCGGTGTCGAGGTGGACCCTGCCGGCGAAGTCACCTGCCTGATCGGCAGCAAGGAAGGGCTTGGCCATCTTCCCCTCGCGGTTATCAATCCCGGCGATGTCGCCCTCGTTCCGACACCGGGTTATCCCGTTTATGAAAGCGCCACCGTCTTTGCCGGCGGCGTGCCAGTTTTCATGCCGCTGTCGCGTGAGCATGGCTTTCTGCCGGATCTGGACGCGATTCCCGCAGACGTGCTCGACAAGGCGGCGCTGATGTTTGTGAACTATCCGAACAATCCGACCGGGGCCGTGGCCGGGCTCGACTTTTTCGAACGATGCGTCGCGCTTGCCCGGAAATACAATTTCGTCGTCTGTTCCGATGCCGCCTACACGGAACTCTATTTCGATGAGGCCGATCGGCCGCGTTCGATCCTCGAGATCCCGGGGGCGAAGGATGTCTGCATCGAGATGCACTCGCTGAGCAAGACGTTTAACATGACCGGCTGGCGGATCGCGCTTGCGGCCGGGAACGCCGAGGTTTTGGCGGCGTTGGGCAAGATCAAGGGGAACATGGATTCCGGCGCATTCGGGGCGATTCAGCAGGCGGGTATCGCCGCCCTCGAGGGATACGATCGGCCGGAGATCGCCGGTATTCGCGGGCTGTATCGGGAGCGGTGCGACGCGCTCGTCCCGGTGTTACGTGAATGTGGTTTCGAGATCGATCCGCCCCGGGCGACGTTCTATATCTGGGCGCGATGCCCGAGGGGATATGATTCGATGGCCTGCTCGACGAAGCTGCTCGAGGAGGCGGCGATTGTGGCGATTCCCGGGATTGGTTTCGGGGAAGCGGGTAATCAATACGTGCGCTTTGCCCTCACGGTCGATCGGGATCGAATCGTCGAGGCCGGGCGCCGGCTCATGGGGATGACATGGTGAGCGAAACCCGGCACGAGGCGTTCATCGGCCTGGGTTCGAACCTGGGCCGGCGCAAGAAAAACATCGCCGCAGCGCTGAACGCGCTTCAGAGCACGCGGGAGATCGAGGTGATCGCCTCGTCCGGTCTATACGAAACGGAACCGGAAGGGGGGCCGGAGAATCAGGCTCGGTTCATCAACTCGGTCGCCCGGATCGGGACGATTCTGGATGCGGAACGACTCTTAGCTGTCTGTCAACACATCGAGGATTCACTCGGTCGGAAGCGAACGATCCGCTGGGGTCCGCGGACGATTGATCTGGATGTGCTCAGCTTTGACGACGAAATCCGCGCGGAGCCGGATCTGACGCTGCCGCATCCGATGATGCACGAACGGGTGTTTGTGATGCGCCCACTGGCGGAACTCGCACCCGATTGGGTTCACCCGGTCCTTGAACGAACCGCGCAGTCGATTTTGGAATCGCTGGATGCAAGGGTCTGATGTATGGCGTGCCGCCGGCAAGCTTATTCCCCACCCTTTCTTTTGAGAAAGAATGGGGCACCCGTACACCCACGCGAGAACGTACAAGGCACACGGCCTAACGACTGTGTCGTTAGGCCGCGTGCCAGCCATTGAATCATGTTCGAAAGGATCTCACCACAGTGGATCCTGTTCGATTGAAATCTTCTCTATCCTACGGCGTCAGCAACAACGTCACGAACGCCGCCGTATCCGCGGCATCGAGTGTTCCGAACGGCGCTGCCAAGTCGGCACAATCGACAAATGTCGGGCTTGACACCAAGGCATCGACATAGCCCTGAATATCCTCCCCGTCGATGATGCCGTCAGCCACGAAATCGCCTTTCAGGCCGATGCTGCCGGCTGCCTCCAGACTGAAACCGCTGCACCCGGTGCCGTTGCAGGCCTTGACCCAGTAGAAATAGGTTGTGCCCGTGACGACGGTGTTGTCGTCGAACGTCGTTGTTGCGACGCCATTGGCGATCATCGTCGAAGTACCTGAATCGTTCGCCGTGTTCCGCCAGACTTCATAGTCGGCCGCGCCGGTGGCCGCGTCCCAGGACACGCTCACCACTTCGCACGAAGTGCCGTCCGTTGCCGTCACGTTGGCGGGCGGAGCGGGAATGGTGAGACCGCACTGGAACTCGAATATATCGAGTGCGTCGATCGCCGCCTCCACGACGGACTGGGTGCCGACGTCCTCGGCGGTGAACCGGATCTGGAACTGGGCTGAGGCCGTGATTGGATAGGTCTTGACGAACCAGCCGCCGGAGACCTCCGGGTTCGGGCTTGACGATGTTGGGCCGACCGTCTCCAGCTCCAACCACGTCGCTCCGCCGTCGGTCGAGGTTTCGATGATCAACCGATCGGTCTCCGGGCCGCCCCCGGTGTCGTTCGAGAACCAGCGGGCGTAGGTCACCTGCGGGGCGGACAACCCGCTGGTATCGATGATCTGCGAGGTCAGCGTGGTTGAGCCATTGTCGACATCAGAGTTGCCGGCGAAGTTACCCGTCAGCCAGCACTGGCCCGAGCCGTCAAAGTCCGCCGGGGGATCGCCCCGGGCGCCGTTGGCCGGAACCCCGCGTTCCCATGCACCGTTTGTGGCTCCCGCCACCCCTGAGACCGTCCAACCCGGATCGGTTTCGAAGTCGTAGCTCACCGCAATTGCGGTTCCGGTCGCGGAGATCGCGTCGAAAACGGAAGTCGGCGCATCGGACGGATCGGTGATGGTACCCGATGCGGTAGAATCGGCGCTGAAGTAGTATTCGAGTGTGGAAAGGCAGGGCACGGCTGGAAGCGTTGCCTCGTACTGGTTCGGATTGATTTCCGTCATCGGCGTTGCTATGAATGGCCCAGCGCTGCCAATGCGGGTGTGGATCATGCCGGTCCCAGCGACCGGCGTATCGGCGACCGGTCCGACGTTGACCGGAATCGTCGTGGTCTGATCAGGTATGATCATACTCGGCAGCCCGGCGGGAAACATAAAGTCGATCGGGACCAAAGCCGGGGCGGGCATACTGTGAGCCCCGAAACCGGCGTCGATCTCGGCGTAGTGCGGCGTACCGTTGCCGATGTCGCCGTCGTCGTCGTCCAGCGTCAGATAGTCAATGGTGATCTGCGGCGTAATCGACGAGCCGGTATGAAGCAGGATCGCATTGACCGCCAGATTGGACAGGATGTCCAGGTAGGTCGTCGGATTTGTCGCCAGCAGTTCGTTTCGTGTGCTCCAGACACAACCGGAGATTAACTGTCCGCAGAAATGGATCTCTCCGGAGCAGGGGAATTGTTGAGCGTTGTTGGCATCTCGAAGTGGTTGGGCGCAGGGTCCGAAGAAACCGAAACCGGTGCCCGATTCGTCGAGGATAATGGTGCTCATTGTATCGCCCATCCCCTCGCCGTAGGCGCCTTGGCCGCTCCCGGCTGCCTGGACCAAGTGATGTCCGAATTCGTGAAAGATCACACTGGTCCATGCGGTGTTAGGCGAACTTCCCCCGGACAAGCAGAAGTTGATCGAATAACCGGTGGGTGAGGCACCGTCGAATGCGTCGTAGAAGGCATTACCCGGGCAAATCCCGCCGACCAGATTCACATTGACCGAGATGCCGGTGTCGGTGAACGTGGGATAGGCTGGATTGTAGAAGGCCGTGAAATCACGAACGACGTTGGCATTGAGATAGCCGTTGACCTGCGCGCGGGATTGCTCGGTATTGCTGAAGTTGTGTACAAAATCGGCCGGGCCGGGTGGGGCGACGGTTCGGCTGAGCAAATCATCCGTGCCGGCCGAGTTGAAGACATTGAAGTAGATCCCGGTCAGGGTGGATTCGATCGTCACCATCAGCGGTGTGCCCGGCGCGGTAAACGCATAATCTCCGTTGGCGTCGGCGAATGCGTTGGTCACACCGACGTTGACGCGCGCCCAGGGCAAGGGAGTCGGAAGTTCGGCCTCGCATTGTTCGGCGCCCGAACCCTGTGTGGCCAGGCCGCTGACGTTGCCGAAGACGTCGACGTCGATAATCTGGTTTTCCTGATGGAGAATCGCGCCGGTGCGCATATCGGCGATGAATCTCCACTTTTCCACCGATGGCCCATTGGGCGTGAAATCATCTCCGACAAAGGTCAGCGCCACGACCGGGTCCACATCCATATCGTCGGTGCCCGCCCACACAATCGCCTCGGGGGGGCTGAAGTTGACCAGCGTTGGAAACACCCTCAGCGCCTCTGCCTGGGCCAGTTCGAATTGTTGTTGCAGGTACTGTGGCTGTGTGACATTGGCTCGCATCTCCGCCGCAACCTGGAACGTGCCCAGATCTCGCAGGGCCGAAGAGGCCAGCACGATGGGTGAGCCCGGTTCATTCCGGGCCAGAAGCCGCAGGTGGCTTCCATAGACCGGAAGCTCATCCTTGAATTGCGAGTAATAAACAAGTGTGAACTTATAGGTGTCGGTCGCGTCATCGTACATCACCGGTTGGGTGAGGCTGTGATCGCCGAATCGGCTTCCGGGGTGCAGATCAGTCGGCTTGACGCCGAACATCATCGCGTGGGCTGCGCGGAACGTTTCGGCGGCCTGGATCGGTGTATTCCCGTGTGAAAAGGCGCGGCCGTAGATCCGTGTTGTCCGGGTTCCCTGCTTGTAGAGCTGTGTGCCCGGTGATTGCTGGATGAAACGAGCTTCGGCATCGAGTACCGCCGGTCGTTTAACCTGATCCGAAATGCCGGGTGTTGATTGATGGATGGTGTTGGATGAAGGGGTGTTTGCTTCAGCGAGGATCGTACAGAGGCCCAAAGTCAGGATATACATTCCCCCCACGAGAAAAGACGAACGATTCATTCCACCACTCCTGTTCCGCGCCTTGATAAGCGCAATATGTCTGTCTCGAGCTCGCCGTCCTCTAACGGACAACTGCTATCATAGCAGGTAGGACGCGAAAACGCCAATTCATGCAGAAACGAGCCAGAATTTTCGGTCCAGTGGCGGAATCGGCAAGGGTCGTTCGGGGCTATCCCATTCGCCAGTAACCAGTTTCCAGTAGCCTCCTCTCAGGAAGCTCGTTGTAACTGGCTGAATGGATAGGGGGTACGCCTCACCGGCCCCAAGGGACCGGCCTGAAGCCCGCTTTCAGCGGGGAATCCCCGTAAACTGGGCTGTTGCAACCGTTCGCCGTGATTGAGTCATGATAATCCGGCTGAAGTCTGCGTGGAATTCGTCGATTGTGTCATGGACCAGTGGCTTGGGATTCGGCGTGCTGATTCTCCTCGATGTGCCCGGGACGGGTGTGCTTGCCTTCGGCTTGCACACACGGGATGGCCTTCTCCGGCTTGGAGTAGGCCTCGATGGCTTGGTCGTCGCCATAGCGCACCGATGCCAGCAGTTCGTGGTAGGTGTGGGGAAAGTTTTCCATGCCGTCAACACCGATGGCTTCGGGCCAGTGGCCCTTATCGTAATAGAGGGTGCCGAAGATGACATCCCAGATGGAGAAGATTGAACCGTAGTTTGCTCGCTGGCCTCGAGCCTCGGTCGAGTGATGCCACCAGTGGAGTTCGGCGGAGTTGAAGAAGTAATTGAGGGGGCCGATGTGGGTTCGCCAGTTGGCGTGGTGCCAGAATCCCTTGAGGATGTCAACCGCCCCGTAGAGGAGGATGATCGAGCGATCGACGTGGAGGAGGTGGAAGGGGAGGACGATCACGCCGTACTTGATGAGGGCCTCGAGGACGTGTACGCGGAACGTGGATAGGGCATCCATCTCGACGAGGGTGTGATGGACGCGATGGGCACGCCAGAGCAGCGGCGAAACGTGGTACCAGCGGTGGAGCCAATAGCGAGCGAAATCGTTGACGAGCAGGAAGACGACGAATTGCAATGCCCAGGGCCAGGGGGCCATGCCGGGTATTTCCAGACGTGGGAACCAGAGGACGAGCCAGATCGCCCCGATCTTGGTGCATTCGGAGAGGACCGGTCCGTTGACCAGGCTGGCGGTGAAGTCGGCGAGATAGCCTCGGCGTCTCGGCCCGGTCTTGTAGTCCGGCATGACCGGGGGCAGGAAATGCTCCAGACCGTGGAAGAGGATCAGGCCTGCCAGGAAGACGAGGATCAGATACCACACGAGTCTAACTCCATCGATCGATCATCCGAGTCCCAGTGCAGCGGCATGAAGGGCGCTCTATTTTGTCTGAGCGGCCAACGCGTTTGACATGCCGGCCGCGGCGGCCCGATCCCAGGGACGCATACCCGAGACATCCTCGGGCGAAAGTTCGGACACGATGCAGGTGCGTTTGCCGTTGGGCGTCATCGGCACCTGGTCGACCTGGACCGCACTCACCCGCGTTGCCGATCCGAAACGATTGCGGATGGTATCCATGCCCCTCTCGAACGCCGCTTGGGAAAAATTATCCTCGGGCACGTATTCGTACGTCAAATCGTCCCGAGCATGCTGGATGATACGCCACTCCTTGACCGGGCTGCCACCGGCTTGATCGAAAATATGGTACAGAAAATGGGGCGAGACGAGATCGCCGCCGGGCGTCGGCAGGAAATCGTTGATTCGGCCCTGAACGGCACCCATGAGCGGGAAGCGGATGCCACAGTCACAGGTTTTTTCTGACAGCGACGCGACATCGAGCAGCCGATAGCGGATCAGCGGCAGGGTATAGCCGTACAGACTTGTGCAGACGACCTGGCCGGTCTCGCCCGCTGGGACGGGGTTGCCGTGCTCGTCGACGATTTCCGCGATCATGCGGTCGGCGTCGATGTGATAGTTGCCGTTTCGGCACTGCCAGGAGATGGTGCCGAGTTCGACGGCACCGTAGAGGTCGCGAGGCTCGGTCTGGAAGGCCTCGCGCATGATCCGGCGCATGTCGGGCATGAGCGTCGCGCCGGTGGGGGCGAGCAACCTCAAGGGGAATGATTCGCCGCGGCGCAACAATTCCCGTGCCAACAGGTATAAGCCGCCGGTCTGACCGATCAACCCCTCGGCGCGGAATTCGCGGAGCGTGGTCAGTTGCTCGTCGATCGAGTCGGCGGGGAAAATGTGCCGCGTTTTGGCGATTCGTCGGACGATCCTGCCTTGCTTTGAATTGAGCCAGCCGCTGGCCATGGTGACGGTGCGATGCCAGGGCCGCACGCCGTTGTAGAGGAGCGAGCGAAGGTAGGATCGGCGTGTGA
>JBHHUV010000074.1:0-9657 GCA_046754005.1 Phycisphaerae bacterium
GCCGAGACACCGGTGATGTTCGGACCGATGTCGCCGGTACCGTCCGCGGCATGGCAGACGGCGCAATTGTCGGCGAATGTCTGGGCGCCGGCCGTGGCGTCGCCGGTGAGATCCCCCGATCCTCCGGTGTCACCACCGCTACCGGTGTCCCCTCCGCCGCCACTGTCCGTAGCGGGGGGAGGATTCAAAAGGTTCGCGAAGCCATTGGCGGCCGAAGTCAGCCATAGATCAAACAACGTACGACCGGTCGCCGATCCGCTGTTCAGCAGTATATCCCCCGCGTTGGTGTTGCAACCCACCAACGTAATAAGGCAAATCACGGCTATCAAACTTGTCGTGCGAATGAAACGGCTTGAGGTTACGGGAGTAGGCGAACACATCGTGTGGATTCTCCGTCAGGGGGACTTGTCTTCATTGTTCGAGGTGTCGGAAATGTCCGATTTCAACAGAAATCCGGTTCCGAAGTGAGGGTTGTGGCAGGTCACACAATTTTCGACTGCTGCCGCGTCACCTCCGTGGGCCTCCTCGCTGAGATCTTCCGGTTCGTCGTGGCAGTTGATGCAGGTATCGAACACCGGCTGTTTGAGGAGGCTTCGGAGTGGACTGCGGTGCATTTCATGGCAGGCGATGCACTGACCGTCAACGACGGGGGCGTGGCCGACATCAGGGCCGAAGTAGCGCGTGTGGCATGTCCGGCAGGCGACCAACAGGTCATCCCTCGGATTCATCCGTTTGTCGGCGTCATGGCATCGGGCACACTTGCGCTGGATGAAGGGCGGATGGGCGGATGCGAACCGGGTCTGCGGGAGCGAGAGGGTGGGGGGTTCGTAGGAGACACGCGTTGTTCCCGTGCCGTCCTCGGCGCTCGCGGATTTGTCGGGAATTTCAAAAAAGAAGTGTTTGACCTTCTCTCTCGCCGCCTGGGAACAGCCCAGTAGAAGCAGAAGCGCGAGGGGAATGAGTCGGAGTAAGGATTTTCGCATATCAAGTGTCGATGGATCGCACGTCGATAATAACCCGACGATGTATCATCGCTCCCCTTCGCATCGCGGCCAAACGGTCCGTATCCAAGTCGAACTCCAACAGGAGAGCGAAAGAGTATCCGCCCTGCCTGTACAGCTCAACAAAAACTTGGCTCGCGGTCGGAAAAAACTTTGATTATCCTGCCTATTAGGGTAGACGATTTCGTTCAAAGGTCAATCTCAATGCTGGCAAGGCCGTGTCGGATTGTCCGGGCGGTTGTCCGTTCAACCGATATCGGGGTATTCTTGAGTGGAATATTAAGGGAATTTGCTATTGCGTCGTCCGTTCGCTTCACCGATACTCAGCTATCGCTCTCCTGATTTGCAGCGAGGGCTTCTGTCCGACGGGACCGTGGCGCGCGGTTGGCGATGGTGGAGTGGGAACAACAAGTGAGGCGACACGGCAGAGTGGAAGTGTTTCGTCGACAAACGGAGCGACGCGCGGCCAGTTTACGCTGTCCGGCGACGATTGGCTTGGTATTCTGGCTGATTCTCGGCTGGGCCGATCGAGGTACGGCCCAAACGAATGAGGCGACTCCAGCCGATTCGGAGGTCGCTTCCACGGACTCGGACAACACGAGCGGCTCTATCGCTTCGGCCCCCCCTCGGAACTACTTCAGCCTGAATCGATTCGATGCCTATCTCGAACTTGAATCCTCCTTCGATTATGTCCACGTGCAATCACAACGTCGGGGCCTCTTTCAACTGAACACGACGCAGAAGAATCGGGATCTGGTCCTTGAGGAGATGATGGGCTTCGGGTTCGAGGGTTCGATTCTGGATCCGAAACTGGCTACGATCGCCGGCAACTTCGAAGTCGGTCTGGCGCAGAGCCGCTCCAAGGAAAACTCCCTCTTCGGTGACCTCACCGACAACAACACCGGTTTCCTTGTTGGCTATGACCTCCGAGCGAACCTGTTCCAGGGCCGTACAATTTCAGGTTCGGTCTATGGGTTTCAGAAGGATGATCGCATCCCCCGCCGTTTTCAGCCGACCCTTAGGGAAGACCGCAGCGGCTACGGCATGAGCTGGAATTTCGCACACGATACATTCCCGATGGAGTTGACTGTCGAATCGACCGAGACCGATCGAACCGGCAACCGTCGCAGCCTGAACGACGAGCATTTCACCGAGACCAACCTGCACTACGGGGTCCAGTGGCTCATCTCGGATCGTCAGAAGGCGACGCTCTCCTTCGAACATGCGAAAAACAAGCAGGAATTCCAGGGGATTCGCGTCCCGTTTGAGACCGAGCGTGACCTGCTCACGATCGATCACGAGGTTCGGTTCGGGGACGACGAGCAACACGCGTTGCGCACCCTGATTCACTGGCAGGAGGAGAGCGGGAGTTTCGCCCGGGATTTCTTCGAGATCGGCCCGCAGCTCTCGCTGCGGCACAACGAAAACCTGCACACGTTCTACAAGTATCAGTTCAATCGTGAGCGATTTTCAGGCGTGGACATCGAAACCCAGCGGGTCGACTTTCAGCTAGTTCACCAACTGTATTCAAACCTGACAACCACCCTTGATGTCTTCGCGCTCCACGAGGATATCGAGAATGATCTCAACACCACGCAGTCGGGCGCCTCGATAGACTGGCAATACAATCGGCGAAACCGATGGGGTCACTTCCACGCCAATCTTGCCCTTGCCTATGACACCGAGCACGCCAATGGTAACGACGGCGTTCGCATTGTGCTCGACGAATCCGGGACGTTTCGCGACCCGCTGCCGATCATCATCCGCAACCGAAACGTGATGCCGGGCAGTATCGTTGTGACCGATCCCACGGGGCTCATCCTGTTTTTCGAGGGCCTCGACTATCTGGTGCTCGCGAATCGGAATGCCTATGAGCTGGTGCGGCTTGCAACCGGACGGATCCCCAACGGAGCGACGGTGTTCATAGACTATCGCTATCGTTTACCAACAACCGGTCAAATCGACACCTTACGTGTGGACATGAGCCTGGAGCAGCGATTCACCAACGGCATCACCCCCTACTACCGGCTCTCCTATCGCAATCAGGAAGACGATTTTTCGACAGGCTTCTTCAACCTCGCGGATCGGACGAACCATCATCGTCTGGGTGTGAAGTACGAGCAGAAGCGGTACACGGCGGGGGCGGAGTTCGAGATCTTCGACGATTCGATCGAACCTTATTTCGCCTTCCATGCCGACGGTCTTTATCACATCGTTCAGACGGCGAATCATTCGGTGGACGCATCGGCCCGGTTTTCGCGATTTTTCTTCGAGGGCGGTTTCGATTCTCGAAACGTCAACCTGCTCGATACCGAATTGGACCATCGATGGCGGATGGGGGACAACCTCTCCACCTTCGAGCGTTTGACGTTTCGATGGGAGGACGATTCGGTCGACGGGATGACGCGCGGGTGGGACATTTCGACGGGAATGGAATATACCGTCGGCGATTTTTCGGCTGAGGTTTCGGTCGAGTACGACCGGCTGGATCTGCCCTATTCGACCGAGAATGATGTGAGCGTCTGGTTCCGGCTTCGCAGGGACATACCGAATGTTCTGGAAAACCTGTAACAATTCATTCGACAGTTGGGCACCAGGTCACCCCGTACCCAACCTCAGATCACGTTTGAGAAGTCGCTTCTTGTTCAGAGCTACGACCGTGAGGGAGCGGTTTTCGTGGCTGAACGCGGAGCGCTTCCTCACGGTCGCGGCTCTGATTGGAACACTTGGGCTATTGACCGGATGCGGAAAACCCCAGGGCACCTTGTTTCCGGAGATCAAACCCGCTGTCGTTTGGCCTTCGTCCCCAGAACGGCCCCGGATTCGCCTGGTCGGTACGATTTCGGGTAGCCGTGACCTCCACGCCGCCGTCTCCGGCGCGGAGGTATTCAAAGCGGTCTTGCGTGGACCCCGACCGCCAATCAACCTTTCGAGCCCTAACATGGTTGCCCTCGGCCCGGGTCGATTGATCGCCGTCTCGGATGGATCCGGCGGCGCGGTCCACCTGATCGACCTCGATCAACGAACACATAAAACATGCTCCGGCTGGTCCGATGACGCGCGGTTCGACGTGCCGATCGGTGTCGCTTGGGTGGGCAACCGGTTGTTTGTCTCGGATGCGGGTCGGCACGAGATCATCGAACTGGACGATTTCGGTGGCTATCGCGGCCGCTTTGGGAGTGAGGAATTGTCCCGACCGGTCGGGATCGCCTATGTAGCCAAGAAACGCCGGCTCTATGTCGTGGATGGCGCCGCGCACGATCTGGCAGTTTTCGATCTGGATGGCACACTCGAGCGTCGAATCGGCCGGCGCGGATCGGCCCCGGGGACGTTTAACTTTCCATCCCATATCGCCTGTCGGGGCGATCGACTGCTGGTCGCCGACAGCGGTAATTTCCGAGTCCAGATGTTGGACCTTGAGGGTAACTGCCTCAAGATCATTGGGCAAAAGGGCGACGGGGCCGGCGATTTTTCACTGCCCAAGGGCGTGGCGTTTAACAGCGACGGACACATATACGTAGCGGACAGCCATTTTGAGAATGTCCAGATCTTCGATGCCGAAGGTCGCCTCTTATTGGCGATCGGTGAAGAGGGCACGGCGGCGGGATCCTTTTCCCTTCCCGCCGGGATCGCCATCGACGAGAATGACCGAATCTGGGTGGCGGACGCAGGCAATCGCCGCCTTCAGGTGTTTGATTATTTGAGGAGCGAGGAATGATCAGGATCGGGAAACGCGCTACGCGAATCAGGGCCAGCCTCATCGGGTTCATGATGGTCTATGCCGCTGGCGCCGCCGCTGACGAGTCGATCGTGAACTCGAAACACGATCTCTCCGCGCGCGGGCCCGGCCCGATCCGGGCAATATACGAAACGGAAATTTGTATCTTCTGCCATACGCCCCACAACGCCGCGCCGCGTACGCCGCTTTGGAATCGGGAAAACCCACGCACCCATTATCGCATCTATCGAAGCTCAACGACCGATGCTCGGATCGACCAGCCGTCCGGCCCGTCGAAGATGTGTCTCTCCTGCCACGACGGATCGATGGCTCTGGGTAATGTCCTGTCGCGCCCACAGTCGTACCCGATCGTCATGACAGCTCGGACGATCCCGCCCGGCACGGCAGATCTGACCAACGATTTGTCCGATGACCATCCGATCGGTTTCCGATATGACCGAGCCTTGTCAAACCGGGATCGACAAATCCGCCCGCCTGAGGTCGTGACTCAGAAGCTGCCACTCGGCGCGCATTCGGAGATGCACTGTACGACTTGTCATGACCCCCACAACAACGAACTGGGTTCTTTTCTACGCGTGACAGATCAGATGTCGGCGATCTGCATCTCATGCCACGACATGGCGGGCTGGCTCAATGCCTCTCACGCCACCAGTGGGAAGCGAACAATCGGACGAATCGTCGACTCGAGGGAGCGTCTCAAATACGGCTCGGTCTCCGACAATGGCTGTATGAATTGCCACAAGGTCCACTCGGCCCCGCACCGCGAGCGGCTCCTGCGAAACAGGCTTGAGGAGAATAACTGCCTTAACTGCCACAGTGGGGCCGTGGCGAATTTCAACATCGCCGCAGAGATCGGAAAGCGGTCCGGTCACAACGTCCGCCGCCGTTTCGGTGTTCACGATCCGACCGAGACGCCCTTTGTCATGCGCCGTCACGTAGAGTGTGAGGACTGCCATAATCCGCACTCCGCGAATCACAATCCGATCGGGGCCGTCCAAGGCAGCTTCGGTCAGCTCGTCGCCGGTCCCAACACGAACGTCACCGGGGTGACTCTTTCCGGCCGGCAGGTTGATCATTCGAACTTCCTATACGAGATCTGCTTCAAGTGCCATGCCGACGGCATCGCTCGGGCCCGGCTGACGGCCCGCCGCCAGATCGCCCAGACCAACACCCGGCTCGAGTTCCAGACATCGAATCCCTCGTTTCACCCCGTCGGCGGGCCCCGTCGCAACAACGATGTGGTCAGCCTGATCCCTCCGCTTCGCGTCGGGAGCGTCATCACCTGCACCGACTGCCACAACAGCGACAACGCACGATTCGCCGGTGGCAGCGGGGCCAACGGCCCCCACGCCTCGATCTTTTCCCCGCTTCTGGTACGTAATTATACAACCACGGATTTCACGACCGAGAGCGCACAGACCTATGCGCTTTGCTACAGTTGCCATAACCGGGATAGCATCCTCAACAATGACAGCTTCTCGCTCCATCGGTTCCATATCGTCACCCAGCGAGCCCCCTGCAGCGCCTGTCACGATCCCCACGGTGTCTATCTGGGACAGGGCAGTAGTATCAACCATGGCAGCCTGATCAACTTTGATCTTTCAATCGTGCAGCCTGCCACAACTGCCACGAGTTCCGGAATTCAGTATGTGGACACCGGACGTTTTTCCGGCACATGCACCCTCGCTTGCCATGGCAGGCTCCACATCTCGTTTCCCTATGCCAAGGCCGGCGCGCCCAAGACCACCTTCCCGGACACCCTGTTCTCGAGAGGATTGGGACGATGAATATCGATGACTGCAGCGAAAAGCGAGTACCTATGAACCGCGGATCGGGAAATCCTTCCCGATCCTTCTTTGCTCTGGTTGGTCTCATAGCGGCCTCGTTTGGGGCGATGGCACTCGGCGGGATCGAGGGTTCCAAGCACGATTTCAGCCGGAAGGAATGGACCGGCGGTGATCGCTGTGCCGCTTGCCACGCGACGGAAAACGTTGTCCCCCCAAGAACGATCCCCCTCTGGAACGCCGGGGCTGACATCACTCGGCGTTTCGGTGTCGCCTACGATCGCCGACCCCGACCTGGAAACGGTACCCTGATCTGCGTCCGCTGCCACGACGGGTCCATCGCGCGCGATACCATTGCGGGTATCCTGCGCGATCGATTTGTGAGCAAGTTCAACCCCGGCCTGTTCGGCGCCGGTCACGGTCGGAGCGACCACCCGGTTGGTGTGAGGTATCCGCAGTTCGACCGCGGGTTTCGGCCCATCACCTCGGTTCTGGCAAAGGGTACCGTGCTTCTGCCCGATGGCCGTGTCGAGTGCAATTCCTGCCATGACCCACACAACCAGTCGGGGAACCGCTTCATGCTCGTCCGCGACAATCATCGCAGTGCCCTCTGCCTGACATGTCATCGGAAGTGAGTCTGTATTGACGAATATAGATTTCAGATTATGGATTTTGGATTTCGGATTGACGCACAGGTTGGAAATCGGCGCCAAGGCGCCGACTGCTTGCGGTGGCAGAATTGGTTTGTGGATTGGGCTACTGTTCACAACTGTATTGGCAGGGTTGACCGGTTGCGCGTCGCAGGCGATTACTGCTGACGTCTCCTATTACCCTCCCCCACCCGCATCGGCGCATGCGGTGCATCTCAAGTCGTTTAACCGCCTGCGTGAACTTGTGTCGATCCAGCCCGATTTCTGGGAGCGACTTCGGGGCCAATCCGCCGGTCCGTCGGTGTCGAAGCCGGCCGGCATCGCGTATCGAAGCAGCCATCTATATATCTGTGACACCGACGCCAATGCCGTTCTCGACTGGGATCTGACCACCGGCGGCAGCCGGTGGATCGGCGACGCGGGCGATACGATTCTATCCAAGCCCGTCGCGATTGCTGTCTCCGCCTCGGGCGGGATTTATGTCGCAGACACCGGTCGCGCGGAGGTTGTCGCTTTTGATCCGAGCGGCCGAACCCGCTTTCGCATTCATCCACCGGGGCGACAGGACTACAGGCCCGTGGCCGTGGCCCTTGCGGACTCGATAGTCTATGTCGCAGACATCGCCGCGCACCGAGTGGACTTGTTTTCGACTGCCGACGGCCGATACATGGGCGGCTTCGGAGAAATCGGGGCCGAGCCGGGAAGGATCTATTTTCCCATGGGGCTTTGCGTCGATGCGGCAGGCCGACTCCTACTCTCGGACATGATGAACGGCCGCGTGCAGGTCTTCGAGACAGATCCTGAACATGCCAGGCCCAATGATCAATCGGACATTTCTGCTCGTTCGATCATGACATTCGGCCGGCCCGGCAACCGGTATGGTGAGATGGGCAAGCCTCGAGGTCTCGATGTCGGGCCGGATGGTGTGATCTTTATCGCCGATCCTGAATATGCCCATATCCATCTCTACGACGGCGATGGGCGTCTGCTGATGATGCTGGGCGGGCCTGATGAAGGACCCGGTCAGACCACCATGCCCGTGGATGTCGCCGTCGCACGGAGTCTTCCCAAATCCATCACCCGCCTGGTTCCAGACGATTTCCAAGCAGCTTATTATCTATTCGTGACCAACACCGTGGGCATTCGGCGGATCAATCTATTCGCAATCGGTACCTCGCGTCGCGCTGTGGGGGTATGATGCCATAATCGGGGTACACACCGTCAAGATCGACAGGATTTTTTTGCAGCGTAACCGCAACCAGGGAGGCATCATGGCAACCATGAATCCGGAGGAGAAACCGTCAACCGTCCTGAAGAACGAACACCAGGTCATCCTGCGCGTGCTGCGCGTCCTGGAGACGCTGGTCATCCGCGTGGAGCGGGGAGACGGCTTCGAAGTCGCCCCCCTGAAGCAGTGCGTCACCTTCTTCCGGCTTTTCGCCGACGCCTGTCATCATGCCAAAGAAGAAACCCTGCTCTTTCCGGTCCTCGAACAGCGTGGGATTCCCAAGGAGGGTGGACCGATCGGCGTCATGCTCTACGAACACTCCCAGGCACGAGAATTCACCCGCCGGATGGGCGAGGCGCTGGAGGCCTTCGAATCGGGAGACGCAGGCGCCGAGACGCAATTTCGCTCGGCCGCGCGCAGCTACATGGACCTGCTGATCAACCACATCCACAAGGAGGACAACGTCCTGTTCAACATGGGCGACCAGGTCATGACGGACGAGGATCAATCCTCGCTGTGCGGACAATTCTGCGAAGTCGGTTGCCGTGCCTTCGATGGAAAGAAACGGGATGAACTAAAGCAAATGGCGGACGATCTGGAGCAGGCCTGGGGTGGGTGATTTTGGATAGGCGATTGTCGATTGAAATCGCGATTTTGGGCCGTCTCACTGCTTGAAACAGTGGCACACTTGTGAATCAGCCGGATTCGGCGGGGGATTTCGGTTCGACCGGTTCCCGTTCGGGCAAAGGCTCGATGCCGAGTTTGCCGCAGACGCGTACATAGGTGCCGCGGTACATCTGGCCCACGATTTTATGGGTGAGACTACTGACTATATCTGAAAAGCGGTCCGGGAATCTCTGCCGCTTGGAGACGGCATTCTTCTGATACATTTGATATATCTGTCTGGCGCGGGCAATATAGCGAACGGCTTCTTCGTCCTCGTCATAGCCGTAGCGCACCAGACCACGACCGATCAACGCTTCGATACGAGCCCGTGTGCTGCGAAAATCCTGCAGTTCCCGGTCGGGAACCATCTGCCGGGCGATAAATCCATCAAGGCCCCCTTTGTAAATCGGATCGGGATACGCCTTGCTCAGGGCGTCGAGCATCTCCTTTGCCTCATCGTTCCGGCCCAGTTCGTGAAATCGGAGAATCGCCGAACGCATGAAGCCCACATACCCCGTTTTGAAGTTCTCGGAGACTGCTTTGTCCGGCTTCCGTTCGAAGTCCAGGTACTTTTTTGAATCCCTTTCGA